>JAEYWT010000060.1 GCA_023428865.1 Bacteroidota bacterium
GCTACGCTGAAAAACGGTGATGCCATGGTGATGACAACGAGGAGCGAACGCCACAGCTGACCGATGGAAGAAGGAGGCATGGGTAGGGTCGTTACGGAAGGAAACACCTGACGTAGAAGACTACAACCCCGTAAAGATCGCAACGGCGATCAGACCGATGCGGCCACAACACGCAACAGCCCTTTCTCAACGAGCAGCTCTGCGATCTGCACGGCGTTGGTGGCTGCGCCTTTCCGCAGGTTGTCGGCCACGATCCACAGGTTGAGCGTACGGGGCTGGGTCTCGTCGCGGCGCAGGCGACCCACGAAGACCTCATCGCGCCCGTTGGCGAGCAGCGGCATGGGGTATTCATCCTTCGCGGGAACATCGAGTAGCTTGACGCCCGGTGCATTCCTCAATAGCTCGCGCACGGCATCCAGTTCGAATTCCTTGGCGAACTCCACGTTCACGGCTTCGCTGTGGCCGCCGGTAACGGGTACGCGAACGGCTGTAGCGGTTACACGGATCCGTGGGTCGAGGATCTTCTTCGTTTCGTGAACGAGTTTCATTTCCTCCTTGGTATACCCGTTCTCGGTGAAGACATCGCAGCGTGGGATCACATTGCGATCGATGGGGAACGGATATGCCTTCTCACCCGATGCACCGTTGCGCTCATCTTCCATCTGTTGCACGGCCTTCATACCTGTGCCGGTAACGCTTTGATAGGTTGACACGATGACACGTTCCACACCGAAAGCCTTGTGCAAGGGCGCCAGGGCCAGCACCATTTGGATCGTACTGCAGTTCGGGTTGGCGATGATCCTGTCATCGGCCGTGAGCAGGTGACCATTGATCTCGGGCACCACCAACTTCTTATCGGCATGCATACGCCATGCACTGCTGTTGTCGATCACCGTACAACCCACCTCGGCGAAACGCGGCGCCCACTCCAGAGACGTGTTCCCGCCGGCGGAGAACAGCGCGAGGTGTGGCTTGCGGTGTATCGCTTCCTCCATGCCCACGACCGCCACTTCCACACCTTTGAAACGCACGGTCTTGCCCGCACTGCGTTCACTGGCCACGGGTATCAGTTCTTCCACCGGGAATCCTCGTTCTTCGAGGACCTTGAGCATGACCCCACCGACCATACCGGTGGCACCAACGACAGCGACTTTCATGAGAGGAGGTTTAGCCTTGAGCGGCGCGCGAAAATACTACCTTGCCTGCTGCAAGTCGCCCCTACGCATGCGTTTCCGCTCCCTGTTGACCGCCCTGGTGCTTGGCCTGGGGTGTACGTTGAATGCCCAGTTCACCGACGACTTCACCGATGGCGACTTCACGGCCGGTCCTGCCTGGGATGGTGACGCAAGCTTGTTCACCGTAGTGGACGATGCGGGCAACATGCGTTTGCGCAGCAACAGTGCAGGTGCGGCCACCTATGCGCTCACCACTCCAAGTACGACCGCGGCAGACGCGCAATGGGAGTTCTTCGTGAACCTACGTTTCGCCACGAGTGGTTCCAACTACGCGGATGTGTTCGTGATGAGCACGAGTAGTGACATCACCACGGCGGCGAACGGCTACTTCGTACGGATCGGTGGCACGGCGGATCGCGTAGAACTCTTCCGCAGCCAGGCTGGCGTGAACAGCTCGTTGATCGTGAGCACGGATGGGATCGTGAACAGCAGCACGAACAACCCCTTCACGATACGCGTACGCCGCATTGGCACGGATCAGTGGTCGTTGGAGTATGATGACGGCGCAACGGGGACCTACGTGAGTGCAGGCACAGCCACGGATGCCACCTTCGCCACCAGCACCCATTTCGGGCTACGGATCGTGCAGAGCACGGCGGCCAGTGTGGTGAACAACCACTTCTTCGACGACTTCGTTGTGGGTCCGACCCCTGTGGATAACACGCCACCCAGCTTGGTGAGTGCAACAGCGACCAGCAGTACTGCGGTGGACGTACGTTTCAGCGAAGCTGTGGAGCAGAGCAGTGCAGAGAACATCGGGAACTATGCGCTACTGCCATCGACCGCGATCACCACAGCCACCCGCGATGGCGGGGACCCGGCCTTGGTGCATCTTGTACTGGGCAGCGCTCTAGCCAACGGCACCAGCTACACCCTTACGGCGAACGGTGTGGAAGACCTGACGGGCAACGCGAGCAGTGGCACATCGGTCGACTTCTCTTACACCGAGACCGAAGCTGCCGAGCCTGGCGATGTGGTGATCAACGAACTGATGGCCGACCCAAGCCCGGTGGTTCAATTGCCGGATGCCGAGTTCATCGAACTCTTCAACACTACGACGGACAAGTTCATTGATCTAACCGGATGGATCCTGAGCACATCGAGCACCCAAGCCAACCTGCCCTCCATCACCTTGGCGCCGGGCCAATACGTTGTGCTGGTGAACAACGCGCAGCTACCGAATTTCACTGGGCTGCCGAACGTGTTCGGCTGGACCCTGAGCAACACCGCCCTGCTGAACGCCGGAACCATCTTGACCCTGACCGCACCCGGCAGCTTGGTGATCGACGAGGTCGCTTATGCGATCGGTTGGTATGGTGACCCCGTTAAAGATGATGGAGGCTGGAGCTTGGAGCGGATCAATCCCTTCGCGCCGTGCAGCGATGCCACGAACTGGATCGCCAGCAACGACGAACGCGGTGGCAGTCCGGGTATACAGAACTCGGTGTTCAACGATACGCCCGACACCCAGGCACCCGTCCTAGTGGCCGTGCAGGTGACATCGGCAACGGAGATCGTGCTGTTGTTCGATGAACGGCTTGATGCAACGAGCGTTCCCGCCGCCACCTACACCATTGCTCCAGTCCTCTCCATAACCAACGTGCAGCTTGATCCGGGATCGAACGATCGTGTCCGCGTGACCTTGTCCACCCCGCTCTTGGAGGGGAACACACACACCATTCTAGTAG
>JAEYWT010000106.1 GCA_023428865.1 Bacteroidota bacterium
CCATCAGTCTCACTATCGTAGATGCAGGTGGTGGCTTGGTGGGGGTGGGGTTCCTATCCATCACCGAGCCACAGTCGAGCTACGCGGAATTCACGTTACCGATAACAGCATACAATACCAACCCGCCCGCATCGGTCACCATTAGTGTCGGCATCGCAGGCACAGGTGGTACGTTAACCCCAGGTAGCTGGTTCCTGCTGGATGACCTTGACTTTGGTGTTGGCACGGGCTTGCAGGAGAATACTCGCCCGGTCGTCCTTCTTGGGCATCCTTTCCCGCAACCAGCGCAAGACGCGGTGCGTATTCCCTTGGAATTGGTGCAGGCCGAACGCATTTCGGCCCGGGTGTTCGATGCGCAAGGGCGCATGGTCGATGCTCTGTTCAGCGGCGTTTTCCCCAGTGGCTCTTCTTTCCTGGAATGGACCATCGGAGCCGAGCTGGCCAATGGCCTCTACCATGTTGAAGTAGCGGTGGGTGCGCAACGGAGCACGCGTTTGGTGATGGTGCAACGGTGATCGGCTGGGGCTGGGGCCACCGGACCATGAAGGTGGTTCCCACCGTGCCGCATGTACGCATGGGCTTGCTCCACAAGGGCTTGCCAGCATGTGCCTCTGTCGATCCCGAAGGAAAAGGGCTGCGGTACGCTTCATCCCCGCCTATAGTGTTCATAACTGACGGTAAAAGGTGCCGGGTGGCGCGGACGGTCCGGATAGCTTCGCCCTCGTGCCCACGACCTGCGTGGCGCTGTTCCGAATGTGGTCCGTTGAATTCTACGTCATGGCTGGCGCGCTCGTCGTGCTGCTGTTCTTCCATCTGGTGATGTTCGCCCGGCTGGCCTTCCGTAAGCCGCAGGTTGAGCCGGATCGCGAATTGCCGGTGAGCGTGGTGATCTGTGCCCGCAGCGAGGCCCGTCGTCTGGAACGCCTTATTCCCTTGTTGATGCAACAGGACCACAAGGAGTTCGAGGTGGTGGTGGTGAACGACCGCAGCGAGGATGATACCTGGGAAGTGCTGCAATGGATGAAACCGGAACATCCACGATTGCGACCGGTGAACATCCAAGCCGATGAGAAGTTCAACTACGGCAAGAAGCTGGCCTTGGGTGTAGGTGTACGCGCCGCCAAGTACCCGAACGTACTGCTGACCGATGCGGATTGTATTCCTGCAAGTTCGGATTGGATCAGCACCATGGCCGCAGGGTTCGCCAAGGGCAAACAGATCGTCATCGGACATAGCCCATACAGCTTTCAGCCTGGTGTGGCCAATGTGCTGGAGCGCTATGATGGCACAATGAAAGCCATGCAGTACATGGCCTTTGCGATGGCTGGTTTCCCTTACATGGGCGTGGGGCGCAACCTGGGTTACACCGGCGAAGTGTTCTTCAGTGCCAAAGGACCGCGACGGCACAACCACCTGATGAGCGGCGACGACGATCTATTCATCAACGAAGTGGCGCGTGCGAAGAACACCGGCGTAGTGGCCGACCCTCGATCGTTCGTGGCTACTCAACCCACGCGCGACCTGGCCACATGGATCCGCCGCAAACGCAGGCACTACACCACGGCGGCGCACTACCGCTTCGGGCACCAAGTGCTGTTGATGCTACTCCCCTTGGCGCGCACGGCATTCTGGGCGTTGCTGTTGTGGTTCGCGCTGCGGATGCAGTGGCGCGAGGTGCTCATCGGCATCGGTGTTGAACTGTGCATCTTGCTACCGATAACCGTGCTCGCCATGCGCCGCCTCCATGCGGGTGCATTGGTGTGGCTCGCAATACCTTTGGAATGGCTGTTCCTCATACTGGATCCGCTGCTGTACACCAGCACGATCCTCGTCAAGCCCAAACGATGGAAGTGAACGAGAACCTCCGCGATAAGGCGCGGCACGACTACATACTTGTGCAGCGCGCCGTACAGAAAGGCGATCAGAAGGCCTATGCCGAACTGATGAGCCGTTACCGCGACTCCATCTACTTCATGTTGTTGAAGATGATCAACAACAAAGACGATGCGGAGGATCTTACGATCGAAGCCTTTGGCAAGGCCTTCCACCGGTTGAAGCAGTACACGCCGAACTATGCGTTCAGCACCTGGTTGTTCAAGATCGCCTCCAACAACTGCATCGACTGGATCCGGAAACAAAAGAAGAAGACCTTCAGCATCGACAGCCCCATTGGTACGGAGGATGGCGATGAAATGACCATCGAACTGAAGGGGACCGGACTTGATCCGGCGGAGATCGCCATCAAGGAGCAGAAGAACCTGATCATGCGCGAAGTGGTGGACAAGCTCAAGCCACGTTACCGCACCTTGGTCGAACTGCGGTACTACCAAGAATACAGCTACGAGGAGATCGCCGAGGAGCTGGACCTGCCGCTCGGTACGGTGAAGGCACAGCTCTTCCGCGCCCGCGAGTTCCTCCTGAACCTGATGGAGAACCACAAGGACCACATCTAGGGTTCATGAGCCCGGTAATGATATGGTAACTAGGTTCCGGGACCAAGCTTCATCCGAGCTTATCGCCAAGGAGTCAGGCTCCCCTCTCTTTGGGAGTGGGGTAGGGGGTGAGGTCGAATTTCAGTGCATGCTATGAACACTCCCGGCATCGACCTCCTCCTACAGTACTTCCCCGAACTCACCGCGCAGCAGAGGGTACAATTCGAGCGTTTGGGAACGCTTTACCCGGAGTGGAACGAACGCATCAACCTGATATCGCGCAAGGACATGGAGAACCTCTACGAGCGGCACATCCTGCACTCGTTGGGCATCGCCAAGGTGGTCACTTTCAAGAAGGGTACGCGTATCGTGGATGTGGGCACTGGCGGTGGCTTCCCCTTGGTACCGCTGGCCGTGCTCTTCCCAGATTGCACCTTCCACGGCATCGACGGCATCGGCAAGAAGATCACCGCGGTGAAGGGTGTGGTGGAAGGCCTAGGCATCACCAACTGCACCGCTGAACAAGTCCGTAGCACCGACCACCACGAGCGTTACGATGTGATCGTGAGCCGCGCTGTGACCACCCTACCCGAGTTCATCCGCGATACCAAACACCTTGTTGCCAAAGGGCTGGGGCGGATGTACTATTTGAAAGGCGGCGAGTTGGCGGATGAGATCCTACCGGTACGCAAGGCCGTGAAGGTCCACGAGTTGAAGAAATTCTTCAGTGGAGAGTTCTTCGAGACGAAGAAGGTGGTGGAGGTAGGGATGTAAGGCATGGCGCATACTTTCGCCGGGCAGCGTTCCTCCCCTAGAACCGCGTCTTCCTATTGTCCATGGTCAGGCTGTCAGGCATACTAGCTTTATTGTTCGTTGGTCTTCCGTTCGTTGGAGGTGCGAACGACACCATCGTGGTTGCGAATGACCGGTACACCGTGGATAGCGACCTTGCTCTCGTCCTTATCTCTGGTGGTGTGGCTGACATCAATGCGCAGCACACCGGCAGCAAAGGCACCATAGCCCTGGACCAATTCTACACCTTCGATGAACCGCCAGCAGAGCTAGCGGTAGGCACGGGATATGCAGTGCAGGATGAAGAAGGGGCGGAACACACGCTATATTTCACCGACCTGCCGGTCATCTGGCTGGACAGCCCGAACACCATCGTGGACGAACCCAAGGTGCCGGCTTCGTTCCGGATGGTCTCAGCGGAACAGCACATTCCAACGGCGCATATCGGGATCGAACTTCGCGGTGGGGTGTCCCAGGAATATCCCAAGAAGTCATTTCGGATCGCGTTCCGGAATGATAGCTCAGGAAGCTCCAGCCGGGATGTCGCGCTACTCGGCATGCGCAGTGACGATGATTGGAACCTACTTGCGCTATACAATGAGCCGTTGCGGCTCCGTAGCAAATTGGGGCAAGAGTTGTGGGCGGATATCCATGCGTTGCACTACATGGCACAAGAGCCGAACGCACAGAGCGGTTCGCGCATGGCCCATGTGGAGGTGGTGCTGAACGGTCGCTATCAAGGACTTTACGCGCTGTGCGAACCCATCGATCGTAAACAGTTGAGGTTGCGTATCTACACCGGCACGCAGCGGGGAAGACTGTACAAGTCCGCACACTGGGGGCCAGCGGTGGATATGACCGCACAACCCGCCTATGACAACACTAGTCTTACGTGGGGTGGGTTCGAATACAAATACCCCGAAGAAGCCGTCCATTGGGGCCAATTGCATGAATTCGTTGGAGAAGTGGTGCATGCGCAACAGACCCACTTCCTCAACCTGTTCCCCGTTCGGTTCCACATAGGAAATGCGGTGGACTATTTCCTTTTCTTGAACGTACTGCGTGCGGTGGACAACCGAAGCAAGAACACCTACATCGCGCGGTACGATGCCATGACGCCTTATTTCTATGTTCCTTGGGATCTGGACGGCACCTTTGGTCGCAGTTGGGATGGTAGCGTGGATAGCGCCACCACCAGTGTACTGTTCAATGCCATGTATCAGCGCATAAGGTGGGATTGTTCATGGGATGGATTCATGCACTTGGCCAAGCTGCGTTGGAACGAACTGCGAGAAGAGGTATTCACAACGGAAGCCGTGATGGCGCGCTTCCATGAAGCCCACGACGCGTTGGCGGACCAAGGCGTATACCAGCGTGAGCAGATGGCGTGGAACACCTACGCCTATGACCCCACCGAATTGGATCGTACGGCACAGTGGCTGGACCAACGGCTCGCTTACCTGGATGCTTGGTTCGCTGCCAACTGCACCACCACCGAAGTTGGCGAAAGCCTGGCAGCAGGCGCACTACGCGTGTATCCGAACCCCGCGAGCGATCGGGTGGTGGTGGAAGG
>JAEYWT010000122.1 GCA_023428865.1 Bacteroidota bacterium
TCTACGATCTGAACACGAAGATCAACCATCGCTTCTCGGATCGTAGCCGACTGTTCCTGAGCGGCTACTTCGGAAGGGACAAATTCTTCGTGCGCGATCGTTACGAATGGAACAATGGCGGAGACGCTTACGAAGACCGCAACGAGGTAGGCCTGGATTGGGGAAATGCCATCGGTGCCTTACGCTGGAACTACGTTTTCAACCCGCGGCTCTTCAGCAACACTACGCTTACTTACAGCAACTATCGGTTCACCGTATTCAACGAATACGAGAACATCCGCACAGTGAACGGAGATCGGCGAACGAACACCAACAGCATCTCCTACCGATCGGGCATCGAGGACTGGAGCGTACGCACGGACCTGGCCTATACCCCAGTGCCCGAGCATTACATCAAATTCGGTGGTGGCCTCATTCTGCACAAGTTCACACCCGGCGTCAGTCGCGCCAAGGAGGATAGTGAAGAGCAGCGCAGCGATAGCACATATGGCTCCCCACCAACGTACGCGCAGGAGTTCTTCGGCTACGTGCAGGACGAATTCACCTTGGGCGACCGGGTGAAGGTGAATGCCGGTCTGCACGGCTCCGGCTTTCTGGTGAAGAACAAGACCTATTTGTCCTTGCAGCCTCGGATCTCTGGTCGCTACCTGATCAACGAACGATCATCGGTAAAGGCATCGTACGCGAACATGGCGCAATTCCTACACCTGCTCACCAACGCGGGGATCGGCTTGCCAACGGACCTGTGGGTACCGCCCACGGACCGCATCGCACCGCAGTTCGCCGATCAAGTGGCTGCAGGGTATACACGCTCGCTCACAGATGCATACGTGCTCACCTTCGAGGTGTACCACAAGCAGATGCGCAATTTGATCGAGTACAAGGATGGCGCCACCTTCCTGGCAACTGGCACCGACTGGCAGAACAACGTGGCCGTCGGCAATGGACGCAGCACAGGCGCAGAGATCCTCCTGGAGAAGAAGACCGGCAAAACGACCGGTTGGTTCGGTTATACGCTCTCTTGGACGGACCGCCAATTCGACGAACTGAACCAAGGTCGTGTATTCCCTTACCGCTATGATCGCCGGCACGATGTTTCGCTCGCCATAACCCACCGTTTCAACGAACGACTAGACGTAGGCTTGGTATGGGTATATGGGACCGGCAACGCGGTAACGCTGCCGCTGGAGCGCTACGAGACCCTACCCCAACTGAACCTATTCGGCCAGGTGAGCGAAATAGAGCACATCGCGGAGCGCAACAACTACCGGATGCCCGCCTACCATCGGCTGGATCTTGGTGTGAACATGCACAAGAAGAAGAAATGGGGCGAACGCACGTGGAACCTCGGTTTCTACAACGCATATAGCAGGCAGAATCCGTTCTTCCTCTACTTCTCGTTCGACACGGCGGGCCGTCAGCGGTTAACGCAGATCAGCATCTTCCCGATCATTCCTTCGGCCACCTACAGTTTCAAATTCTGATGAAGCACGCACGCCGATCACTCTACCCTATCCTGATGGTGCTTGTCATCACCTTCAGCGGATGCAGGAAATACCTCGAATTCGAGGGTGAGGACCTTGAACCCAGATTGGTCTTGAACGGGCTTGCCTTAGCCGATTCGGTGGTAACGGTACACCTCTCCAACAGCCGTGGGGTGATCGACCCGAGGCCGATAAGCCGTGTGACGAACGCAGCGGTGAACGTTTACGATGGCCAAGGCAACTTGATCGAACAACTCGTACACCAAGGCGATGGTCGCTACCGTGGTGGGGTGGCGCTTGCACCCGGCAGCGTGGTGAGCGTGCAGGCTTCGGCGGGCAACTTCGGTTCGATAAGTGCGCAGGAAATGGTACCTAGTCCCGTGGTCATTGAGCAATGGGACACCACCTCGGTGATCGTGCCAGGTGGAGGTGGATTCGAATACCCCGCGTTGGAATTGGCTTTCACTGTTGCAGATCCACCCGACCAGACGAATTTCTACATGCTGGAAGGCTACATCGTACAAGCGGACAGCATCATCTACGACTGGGACCCGATCACGGGCGAACCCATCATCGACACCGTTCCTGCGAACGTGCCACAGGTGTACCCAGTAGGGTTCTCTTCCACCGACCAGATCCTCATCGCGAACGGTGATGCGGAAGTCGGTGAAACGCGGGTCTACTTCACCCGCGCTGTGCTACGCGATGCGCTCTTTAATGGAACCAGGCGCACCTTCACCATACGCTTGGACAATACCATCCGTCCCGGAAAGTTGGATCTTCGCTGGGTGAGCATCACCAACGCCACCTACCTGTACTACCGCACCTTGGAGCGTTTCCAATACGCGAACGACGACCCTTTCGCGGAGCCGGTGCAGGTGTACACCAACATAGATGGTGGCTTGGGGATCTGGGGCGGGGCGAACATCGCTCGGGTGCTGATCGACCTGTAACGTGAAACGCTCACTTCGCACCCGGAATGGTACACGGCACCATGTCCTTGCTACCACTGCGGTGGGCTAATGAGCCCTGTTTCGCTTTACGACCATTTCCGCAAGCGGGGCTACGGAAGATCATCCAGCGAAGGCGTACGTAGAGGTCGAGGGCATGCACATCGCGCCGACTGATGAACGGCATGATATGATCACTGCCCAACACGAGTCCATGGAAACGCAGCATGAGACCGACCGAGGGTTTGGCCAGATCGAACTCGTGGAACACCACGGGGATCGCTGCTTCCACATAACGTGTCTCGAAACGCGGTGTGAAAGCGATGGCACCGGCACGGCGCAAGCGCAAACTGTTGGGCCCGGCCACGTTCTGCAACACCGTGGTGCCGAGGTAAAC
>JAEYWT010000173.1 GCA_023428865.1 Bacteroidota bacterium
AAATCGCGTTGTTTCATGGTGAGGATGCCCAAGATGTCACTGCCGGGTACGATATGTTGGAGATTCAGCCCGATACCAATGAAGACCCCATACACCAACACCGCTCGCAAGAGGATCCCCGCCGTGCTCGCCTTCCGGCTTACCGCGTAGAAGACCAGCGCAGGCAGCAGGCTCATGAGCACATAGAACTTCAAGATGAAGAGCAAACCCAGTGCGAAAAAGGCGACCAAGGGATCATACCAGCGCCGGTCCTTGCTGAAGACTTTGTGGAGTTGATACAGCAATGTGCCAAGACCGAAGAACAACAGGCTTTCCTTGATCACCCCGCTGGACCAGAACAAGACCGAGGGCATCAGGAACACGCACCAAAGCAGCAACCTCTCCCGGCCAAGTTGGTGATTAACGAAGATCCGGTAGATGCCCAATGAACCCATGGTGGAAAGGAAGGCGGCCACCACCGTATGCACATGGAACTCTCCGAAGCTGAATAGCCGCACCGCCGCGTTGAACCGGATGATCGTGTGCGCATCGTTGTAGAGGTTGCTCTCGTATTGCCGCACCCAATTGTTCATGTGCCCGTAGTAGCGCTGCATGAACTCGGGCGTGTCGTTCCCGATGCCGAACAACATCCTTACATAGTCCAGCGGCCGCTCACCAAGCGCCTTGTACATGTGGAAGCTGTCATCGAAGTACTTGAAGATGTCCGCTGTATTCCGATCCGGGTAAACGTAGGTGTATACCGCCCAGAGCGCTGTTCCGAAGAGTACCTTCACCACGAACAGCATGCGCACCGTCCCAAGCGATACTTGCGGTGCGGCTGAGAAGAAGCGCCACCGGCCCATGAGCGCCAAGAGCGCCGCGCAATAGGAGAGGGCTAAAAGCAGGCCGGTCATCGCAGGGGGTGCAAGGTAGACGCGCTAGCACCTCATATGGATGCGTTGGGCTGGTTCGCACCACACCCGGCACCTACCTTTGCGCTCCCGCAATGAGCACCCTCACCACAAACCCCGATACCGCGCCTGCTGGCGTGGAGACCGCGAAGAAGCTGGGCTTATTGCCCGAAGAGTTCGATAGGATCAAGGAGATCCTTGGCCGCGTACCCAACTTCACCGAACTTAGCATCTACAGCGCCATGTGGAGCGAGCACTGCTCGTACAAGAACTCCATCAAGCAGCTCAAGACCCTGCCGCGTACTGGCCCCAAATTGCTCGCCGAGGCCGGGCAGGAGAACGCTGGTCTAGTGGACATTGGTGATGGCTGGGCCTGTGCTTTCAAGATCGAAAGCCACAACCACCCCAGCGCCATCGAACCGTACCAAGGTGCGGCTACCGGTGTGGGCGGCATCAACCGCGATATCTTCACCATGGGTGCCCGGCCTATTGCTCAGCTCAATAGCCTCCGCTTCGGTGATATCACCAAGGAGGCGAGCAGTCGCTGGCACATGCGCGGCGTGGTGAAAGGCATCGGCGACTACGGCAACGCTTTCGGGGTTCCAGTACTCGGTGGAGAAGTCTACTTCGATCCCTGCTACACCACCAACCCGCTCGTGAATGCGATGAGCGTTGGTATCGTCCGTACAGACAAAGTGATCAGCGCCACCAGCCACGGCGTGGGTAATCCGGTCTTCATCGTAGGCAGCGCCACCGGCAAGGACGGCATTCACGGAGCTTCCTTCGCCAGCAAGGACATCACCGAGACCAGCATGGACGACCTGCCTGCCGTTCAGGTGGGCGACCCGTTCATGGAAAAGCTATTGCTCGAAGCTTCATTGGAATTGGCCCAGACCGATGCCATTATCGGCATGCAGGACATGGGCGCAGCCGGCATCACCTGTAGCACCAGTGAAATGAGCGCCAAGGGTGGCTGTGGCATGGATGTGCAACTCGACAAGGTGCCTACCCGCCAGCAGGGCATGCGCGCATGGGAGATCCTCCTCAGCGAAAGCCAGGAGCGTATGCTCGTAGTGGTGAAGAAAGGTCGCGAAGCCGAGGTGCAGGCCATTTTCGATAAGTGGGACCTCAACTGCGTGCAGATCGGTACCGTAACAGAAGGTGGCACCATCCGCTTCTTCCAAGGTGAAGAGCTCGTGGCCGAAGTACCCGCTGAGAGTTTGGTGTTGGGCGGCGGAGCACCCGTTTACGAACGCGAGGTGAAGGAGCCTGCGTACATCAAGGAGAACGCCAAGTTCACCAATGATGATGTGGATGAACCCGATGACCTGCGCCGCGTGGCCTACGACCTCTTGGCTAGCCCCAACATCGCCAGCAAACGTTGGATCAGCGAGCAGTATGATAGTATGGTGCGCACCAACAACATGAGCACCAACGCACCCAGCGATGCCGGCTTGGTCCTCATCAAAGAGACGGGTAAAGGCCTCGCCGTTACGGTGGATTGCAACGGACGTTATGTACACGCCGATCCGTACAAAGGTGCCATGATCGCCGTGAGCGAAGCCGCGCGGAACATCGCCTGTACCGGTGGCGAACCCTGTGGCGTTACCAACTGTCTCAATTTCGGCAACCCCTACGATCCCGAGGTATACTGGCAGTTCGCCCAAGTGATCAAAGGCATGGGCGAAGCTTGCCGAGCGTTCGATACACCCGTTACCGGTGGGAATGTGAGCTTCTACAACCACACGGTCACCGAGAAGAAGAACATCCCCGTTTTCCCCACACCCACCATCGGTATGGTCGGGATCGTGCCGGACATCAAGAAGAGGATGAGCCTCGACTTCAAGCAGAAAGGCGACCTCATCTACCTGCTCGGCAAGAGCACTGATGATATCGGTTGCAGCGAGTACCTCAACCTGATCCACCGCATCGAACGCAGTCCGGCACCGTATTTCGATCTGGATGAGGAACGTCGCCTGCATACCATGCTGCTCATCCTCATCCGCAAGGGTGTCATCACTGCGGCCCACGACATCAGCGACGGAGGGTTGTGGACCACCTTGGTGGAAATGGCCTTGCCACGCGGCTTAGGTTTCGATGTGATCACCGATAGCGAGATCCGTCCTGATGCCTTCCTGTTCGGCGAAGGACAAGGGCGCGCCGTGGTTTCCGTGAACGACGACAATGAGACAGCCTTCCTGGACCTGATGCAGGCCAGTCGCGTGCCCTGCATCCTGCTCGGCCACGTTACCCAAGGCAAGCTCATGGTGGATGATATGCCCTTCGGCATGATCGCCGATGCCCGCAAAGCCTACGAAGAGGCCATCCCGAAGGCCATGGCCGAACAATGAACCGTCAAGACCGTTTTAAGCTCTCACACCATTCCAAACCATGCCCCAACCAGCATTCCATGGCCCGTTGCCCACCGTAGGCACCGTTGCGCCAGTTCTCCGATACGTCAATAGCGATCGTCAGGAGAAGTCCCTCGCCGATCACAAAGGTGAAGTGGTCGTTCTTACCGCCTTCCCCAGTGTGGATACCAAGGTCTGCGCCATGCAGACACGCGTGTTCAACCAGAAGGTGGCGGAGACTGGGGCACGCGTACTCACCATTTCGTTGGACCTCCCATTCGCCTTGGGGCGTTTCTGTGCTGCTGAAGGCATTGCCGCCGTGGAAGCCGGAAGCGATTTCCGCCACCGGGACGCCAGCCTCGTCTGGGGTGCTGCCATCAGTGAAGGCCCCTTGGCCGGCGTGCTGGGTCGCATAACCTGGGTGGTGGACCGCGAGGGCGTGATCCGTTACCTCGAAGTGGCTCCTGAACTAGGTGCCGAACCTGACTACGACGCCGCGCTCAACGCCGCAAAAGCCCTGCTCTGATCAGTGGGTGCGCGCTTGCACACGCGAGCGCAACACGGAATCCAGCGCGAAAAGCAGCGTGGCGCAGCTCATGGCCGCCAAGGTCCAATAGCTGGCTGTGCTCATCTCTAAACGAGGCAGGCTCCACATGACCTGTTCCGGGTGTGGTACCAGAGCGCTGGCGACCAGCAACGCGGCTGCTGCCATCCAGCCCCACACGGGTATCAACGCCTTTTCTCGGCGTGCTGGTACAATGGCAGGCGCGGCGGAAGGCGAAGCTGCCAACCGGGCAAGTACCGCATCTTCCAAGTCGGAAGCGGCGTGTACAGGCCCCACTTCCAGGAAGAGCGACTTCAATGGATCGCCGTCGTGTTTCATTCCTCGCGTATCGCCCATAGCTCTTCGTTCAGGAGGTGCTGCAAGGTAGCCTGCATGCGTTTACGACTGCGGTGCAGCTTCACCTTCACATTGGACGCCGATAGTCCGGTGATGGTTACGATCTCGTCCACGCTCTGTTCGTGCAGGTAGAACAAGGTCACCACGCTGGCATCTTCTTCCGGCAGTTCGGCCAACGCCTTGTCCAACGCGCGCTTGCGGTCTTCAGCTAGGCTCGGCTGCACATCATGGTGGTCGAAGGCGCTTTCGGGCAGCTCTTCAGGGGCTACTTCAGCCGGCCGCCGCGAGCGCAGTTTGGATATCGCCGTGCGGTAGGCGATGCTGTACAGCCAGGTGCCCAGTTTACTTCCTCCTTGGAATGCGTGCATGTTCTGGAAGGCCTTCACAAAACTGTCTTGCGTGGCTTCCTCCGCATCTTGGCCGTTCCGCAACACACGTATGGACACGGTGTGGATCAAATGCTTGTACGTGCGCATCACCCAGATGTGGCCCGCAGCCTCGCCTCTCAAGCAACTTGCTATGGCCTCGGTTTCATTCACGGTGCGCGCATGGGACGCCTTCTGGCCCCACGTTGGTTACACGAAGCTGCTCGTTTCATGCTGATGGAAGTTCTTTTCCATGTTGAATGGCACGTTCCTCGGATGAGCGCGCATACTTCATTATGGACGTGATCGTAACCTGAAGACCGGCACGACGCGTCCTATCAACACCAACACGAATCCCGACCAGCCATGTTCGATACCCCTGTACTCCCGATGATAGCGCTTTGCGCAACCGTTTTCGGTATCTTCTACCTGCGCATCACCACACAACACCGCCAGCGCATGGCCATGATCGAAAAGGGCCTACCCGTGGTGGATCCAAGCTCAGTCAAACGTGGAAGCGGAGCCTACGCATGGGGTTTGCTCTTCCTCGGTGCTGGTGCAGGTCTTGGTATCGGCTGGTTCGTGGATACGATCCTGAACGGTTCCGAGGCGGGTAACAACCCCTTGCCGTATTTCATCAGCGTGTTCATCTGCGGCGGCCTTGCGCTCATCCACTACCACCGCACCGCCGAGCGTGTGAAAGGGTAGGGCCTTTCCTATTCCCTGGCCGCATTGTTCTTTTGCGGCACCATGGGCCGGCTGCGCACCTTCCTTCGCTTAGGATCAGCCACCGCTTTCTGGACCATCATCGTTACCGTGTTATGGACCGCCCTGCTTGGTGTGGTGGATCCGCCGGTCACGTGGGTCATGGCGCAACAGGCCCGCGAACAGGAGCGTTTCAGCAGGATCCAGGTCGATCTGGATGATATCGCTCGCGCCATGCCGCTGAGCGTTATCGCTTCGGAAGATCAACGGTTCATGACGCACTTTGGCTTTTCCTGGGAAGCCATGCGCAAGGCCTTGGAGCGGAACAAGAAGGCCAAGCGCATCAAAGGCGGTAGCACCATCAGCCAGCAAACGGCCAAGAACGTTTTTCTCTGGCCAGGCCGAACCTACCTACGCAAGGGCCTGGAGGCGTGGTTCACGCTGCTCATTGAAGTGCTGTGGACCAAGGAACGGATCCTCGAGGTCTACCTCAACGTGGCCGAAATGGGAAAGGGGGTCTTCGGTGCAGAAGCTGCTGCCCAGCGTTGCTTCAACCGGACCGCAGCAAAGCTCACCCGCGAACAAGCCGCTTTGATCACCGCTACATTACCTGCTCCGCGCCGCTTTAGCTGTAGTAACCCATCGGGCTATGTCTACGGTAGGCAACAATGGGTGCTTCGCCAGATGTACAACGTTGGCGATGTGCTCGACCCCGCTGTATTGGCCAAGCGCAAGGCCGCACTGGAGAAAGAGGAGCAGCGCAAAGCCGAACGCGAAGCCCGGCGCAAGGCACGCGAAAAGAAACGGTAGGGCTACGCCTTGGGCTTGTTCCCGTCGATACCGATCTCCACCTGGGTGGGGTAGGCGAACTCCAGCCCCGCCTTGCGGAAGCGTTCCAGCAGATCCAGGTGTAACCGGGTCTGTACGTTGAAGATCTCCTTGCCTCTGCGGATGTAATAGATGAACACGATGTTCAGGGAAAAGTCCTTGAATGCGTTGAAGAACGCCGAATACTCCACCTCCAGGTCATCCCCATGGTCTTTCACCAAGGCGCCCAGTATGGTGATGGCCTCCTGCATCTTTTCCTTCGGCGTATCATAGACCAATCCGATCTCATGTCGTACCCGACGCGAAGGCTCCTCGCTTACGTTCTCTACGATGCTATCGGTGAACTTGATGTTGGGCACCACCACCACAGGCCCCTCTAACGTTCGTATCCGCGTGCTACGGATACCTACCTCTTGCACGATGCCATCGTAGCCACTTAAGCGTACGCGGTCGCCCACACGGAATGGTTTATCGGTGAACACCGTAACCCCGCCGAAGATGTTCGCCAGTGTATCCTTTGCAGCCATGGCCAAAGCCAGACCACCGATACCGATGCCGGCCAACAAAGCCCCCACATCGTACCCCGCATTGTTCAGGGCCACTACGATCCCCAATCCCCACAGCAGGAATTTGATCGAACTGCGCACCACGGGTATGAATTGCCCGCTACCAGCATCATCGCTCCGTTCGCTCCTATTGCGCATTACCGCGCCCACGAACGTGTCCAGCACCCGGCCCAATGCCCAGGTGACCGCCAAGACGATCGCCACGTGGAAGAAACGCTCCATCCACTTGTCCACCAAGGCAGGCGCGCTCAACCGCTGGTAACCCATGATCATGGAAATGAGGGTGACCAGCAACACTGTTGGCCGGCGCAGCGCTTGCACCAGCTCATCGTCCACTTTATTGGTGGTGCGGGCTGCCAGACGCGAAAAGAAGGAAGAACCCAGCCAGGAGATCGCTTTGCCCAACAACCAGCCTGCCACCAGGATCACTACGGCCTCCAACCA
>JAEYWT010000201.1 GCA_023428865.1 Bacteroidota bacterium
TGGTTCGAAGTTGTCAGGCGAGCACGCGATGCAGCAACCGAACAACTATGAACTCCGAACAGACAACTGAACTACCCCTCCATCCGACGCCGCGCCTCCATAGCCCAGCCAAGATCGTTCAGGAACACGTTCGTGCGGCGCTCCCAACCTTCCTGATCCATAAGGATCGTTCCACCTTCGCCGAACTGTTCCTGCACTTTCGGCACCTGCATGGAAGAAGGAACCACCCACGCCTTGATCTTCCAAAACGGAAAGAGCAGCTCCTGCATCACCTGCGATCCTGCGAAGGCTCCGCCCGAAGCGGTGCAGAACGAGATCGGCTTGCCTTTCCAATCCTCGGTGAGCAGGTCGATCACGTTCTTCAAGCTGGCCGGGAAACTGCCGTTGTATTCTGGGGTGACAATGATCACCCCGTCGGCCTTACGAATGCGTTCGGCGAAGTCAACTGCCTTGGCCGGTGGTTCTTTCATGAACTTCAGGCGCTCGTGGAAAACGGGGAAGTCGAACTCGACGAGATCGAGCAGGTCCACGCTGTTACTTGTGGCTGATATCGATCGTTGAAGGTGCAGCGCTACGTTGTGGCTCTTTCGTCCGGTGCGCACGCTGGCGGAGATGATGGCGATGTGGGGCATGGGGATGATCAGCTGATCTTCGATCAGCGCATTAGCTGATCTGAATGCCAACGCGCGTCGGCGAAGTTCGTGAAGGAGTGAATTCCGAACACCATGGTTGATGAACTGTTCGATCAGTTGTTCGGATTCAACCGATCCGCAAACTCGTCATGGCGATCGATCCCATCATCAACTGATCGTTGAACAGCGATATCGGTTCTTTATCTTCCTTCAGAGCCAAGGTGTACAGCATCGGTAGGTAATGCTCTGGGGTGGGTATGGCCAGTTGAAAAGCCTTACCAGCGCTGGCGTAGTTCACCAAGCCTTTGTGGTCGCCAAGGGTGATGAGCTGCTTCATCCGTGTGCTTGCTTCTTGTGCCCAATCGTAACCACCGTTGGGGTTGTGCCAGTCGATCACACCCAGATTGTGCACCATGTTGCCACTGCCGATGATGAGCACACCCTTCTTGCGCAGCGAAGCGAGTTCGCGTGCCAGGGCGTAGTGCTGCACAGGGCTCAAATTGCGGTCAAGGCTTAACTGCACCACCGGGATGTCAGCTTTCGGAAAGAGGTGGATGATCACGCTCCACGCGCCGTGGTCCAAACCCCAGGCATGGTCCACACCCACATGGGCGCTGGTAACGGCCTGTTGCGTGTGCGTGGCGAGTTCGGGACTACCGGGCGCTGGGTACTGCACATCAAAGAGGGCTTGTGGAAAGCCCCCGAAGTCGTGGATGGTGCGTGGCTTCTCCATGCCGGTGACGAATGTGCCGCGCGTTTCCCAATGAGCACTGATGCAAAGGATGGCGTTGGGGCGGGGGAGGCCGCTGCCCACTTCGCGCCATCCTCGCGAGAACGGGTTGTCCTCGATTGCGTTCATGGGGCTACCATGACCAAGGAAAAGGACTGGCATGGGTGGCGTGCTGGGAAAGGTTTCCGCAGTGCGGCCTAGTTCGCGTAAAGTCATGGCGGCGGCTGGGGTCAGCGCCAGGAGGCGTAGGGCGTTCCGGCGGTCCATGGCGCAAAGATAAGGATATATTCTCCATGGAGAATAAATGAAGCCATTCTTATCCGTTCGTCCCAACAGGGAGGGCGTAAGCCAGCCTTGGAATGTTTCCTTTGCACGCCCCGAACAGCCGGGAACCCCTCGCATGAACCGTACGCTCAACCTATTCGTGGTCGCCGCCCTCGGCGCATCGCTCTCACTCCAGACCTCCGCCCAGGACGACCTGATCAAGAAGATCAGCCTGAACAGCGCCGATTCTACCGGCTTCCGTTTCACGCAAGTCCTCACCACGCCGGGCACACCGGTAGAAGACCAAGGCTCTTCGGGCACCTGCTGGAGCTACAGCACCGGCTCGTTCCTCGAGTCGGAGATGATCAAGAAGGGTGGGCCTAGCATTCCCTTGAGCAAGATCTATATCGCCCGCCGCAGTTACGAGGAGAAGGCCCGCAGCTATGTACGCATGCACGGCTCCCTCAATTACGGCGATGGCGGTATCGCGCACGATGTGGTGAACATGTACGCCAAGCACGGAATCGTTCCCTATGAAGCCTACACCGGCCTCAACTTCGGCAATGCCAAGAACCAGACCAATGAAATGCAGGAGGTTATCAAGGCCATGCTCGATGCCATTGTGAAGGCGCCGAACAAAGGCACGCTTACGCCGGTGTGGCCACAAGCGGTCAACGCCGTGCTGGATACCTACCTCGGCAAGGTGCCAGAGAACTTCACCTACAACGGCAAAAGCTACACACCACAAAGTTTCGCGAAGGACGTGGTGAAGCTGGACCCTACCGATTACCTGGAGTTCCAGAGCGTAATGGATGTGCCGTACTACACCCAGAGCACCTTGATGGTGCCCGACAACTGGGCGTTGGCGCAGGCATGGAACATTCCGGTGGAAGACATCACCGCCATCATGGACAACGCGCTGAAGAACGGCTACTCCGTTTCCTGGGGTGGCGATGTGAGCGAACCTTCCTTCAGCTGGCGCAACGGTGTGGCCTTCGTTACCATGACACCCGCAGCGGATCTTACCAAGGACCAGAAAGCCTCCCTCTTCAATGGACCTACACCAGAACCGGTGATCACGGCGGAAATGCGCCAAGCCGCGTTCGACAACTTCAGCACCACCGACGATCACGGCATGCACATCACCGGCATAGCCAAGGACCAGAACGGGGCCGAGTGGTACATCGTGAAGAACAGCTGGGGCACCACCAACGACCACAAAGGCTACCTGTACATGAGCAAGGCTTATGCTGCTTTCAAGATGACGGCCTTCATGGTGAACAAGAAAGCCGTGCCCGCGAACATCCTGAAGAAGATGGGGCAGTAGCTCTGCTTTGACCGCTCTGAACGGTCAGGCGTTCACATATCGTCCTATCACTTGCGGTAAGGCCAAGCAGGCACCGCACCTTTGCGCCCGCTTCCATGGACCGCAGGCTCCTCATCCTCTTCGTTACCATCTTCGTAGACCTAATGGGCTTCGGGATCTTCATTCCCGTTGTGCCCATCTACGCCCGTGAGCTCAACGCCAGCGATGCCTTGGTTGGCGATACCGGCGCGCTCTTTTCGCTGATGATGTTCATCTTCACCCCGGTGTGGGGTTCGCTCAGCGACCGCTTCGGCCGTAGGCCCATCATCCTTTGGGCGCTCGGCATATCGGCGCTCAGTTACGTGCTCTTCGCCCATGCCAGTACCTTGTTCCTGCTGATCGCCGCGCGTATGCTCACCGGTGTGGGGTCGGGCAACATCACCGCAGCTCAGGCATACATCACCGACATTACACCGCCCGAAGGAAGGGCCAAAGCCATGGGTTTGATCGGTGCAGCGTTCGGCTTGGGCTTCATTTTCGGTCCGCCCATGGGTAGCTTCATCTACATGCATTTCGGTATCGAGTGGGTCGGCTACATCGCGGCCATCATCTGCGTGCTCAACATGGTGGCGGTCTGGCTCTTCTTGCCCGAATCGCTGAAAGAACGGGTTACGGATCGTGCCATCCGCATCAAACCGATCACCGGAGCCATTCGCGCCCTGAAGGAGGTTCGTTTCCGCGACCTTTACCTCATCAGTTTCATCTTCATCACCGCGTTCAGCATGATGCAGATGACCATCGCCCTATTCTGGACGGATGACTACGGCCTGAACAAAGAAGAGATCGGTTGGATGTTCGCCGCTGTGGGCCTGGCATCGGCGATCGTGCAAGGTGGCATGATCGGCTGGCTGCAACGCACCTTCGGAGAGCGCCAGCTGATGGTCTATGGATGCATCTGCCTAGCGGCTGGCCTCACGCTCATCGCCTTCATACCAGTGGCCTACTTCCTACCATTGAGCATACTCTCCATCCTGTTGCTCGCCTTCGGGAATGGTTGTCTGAACCCCACCATACTAAGCCAGTTGAGCAAGAACGCCCAGCAGCGCGAGCAGGGCGAAGTGCTCGGGCTCAACCAGAGCTTCGGTTCGCTGGCGCGCATCGCCGGGCCTGCCTTGGGCGGGCGGTTGTACGAGATCAACCACGGTCTGCCATACATCGCATCCGGTATCATCATGCTTGGCGCCCTGTACTACGTAGTGGCCTATCAGCGTGCCAAAGCAGCCCGGATTCCCGAATAAGGTCCAGAGCGGTTACTTTCGCGCCGCCAGAACACCCCATCGAACACCATGAGCGTACTCGTTAACAAGAACAGCAAGGTCATCGTACAAGGTTTCACCGGTAGCGAGGGCACTTTCCACGCCACCCAAATGATCGAGTACGGCACCAACGTGGTGGGTGGTGTCACCCCCGGCAAAGGCGGCCAGAAACACCTTGACCGTCCCGTGTTCGAGACCGTGAGCGATGCGGTGAGACAGACCGGCGCCGATGTCAGTATCATCTTCGTTCCGCCACCTTTCGCCGCCGACGCCATCATGGAGGCCGCCGAAGCGGGCATCAAGGTGATCGTCTGCATCACCGAAGGCATACCGGTGAAGGACATGGTGACCGCCCGCGAGTACATCCGCGGCAAAGGCTGCACCCTCATCGGCCCCAACTGCCCCGGCGTTATCACTGCGGACGAATGCAAGGTGGGTATCATGCCAGGCTTCGTGTTCAAGAAAGGCAAGGTGGGTATCGTGTCGAAATCCGGCACCCTCACCTACGAGGCAGCGGACCAGGTCGTGAAGGCCGGCATGGGCATCACCACGGCCATCGGCATCGGTGGCGACC
>JAEYWT010000221.1 GCA_023428865.1 Bacteroidota bacterium
CGCTCATGGCTTTCGCGATGTGGTCGGGAACACTGGACTGCTGGGGCGCTGGCAGGTGCTCTCCGATGTACCCCTCACCATTGCCGATGTAGCGCACAATGTCGATGGTGTTCGCGTGGTACGCAGGATGTTGGAGTGCCAACCGTACGAGCGCTTGCACATCGTACTGGGCATGGTGAACGATAAGGACCTGAGCCGGGTGCTCGCAAAGCTACCAAAAGACGCAATCTACTATTTCTGCAAAGCCGATATCCCTCGAGGTCTGGATGCAGGCATACTGCGGGATTCGGCAAAGGACAACGGCCTCACCGGCAATGTATATGCGAATGTTCCCGAGGCGTTCCGGGCCGCCACCCGAGCCGCCTCGATGAATGACCTGGTCTTGGTGACCGGAAGTGTCTTTGTGGTAGCTGAGGTTATTTGAACCATTCTATTATATTTGCCGCCCCTAAGGGGCCTTGCGGCTTTGCTGGGCACGTTCTTTCGCGATCAATGGGGGCATAGCTCAGCTGGTTCAGAGCATCCCGCCACACAGGCGGGAGGGTCGCTGGTCCAGATCCGACGTAGGTTGGAACGAGCTATTTCCTTGAATGATCCTATGGAGGCATAGCTCAGCTGGTTCAGAGCATCCCGCCCCACAGGCGGGAGGGTCGCTGGTCCGGATCCGACAAAGGTTGGAACGAGCTATTTCTTTGAAGGATAAATGGAGGCATAGCTCAGCTGGTTCAGAGCATCTGCCTTACAAGCAGAGGGTCGCTGGTTCGAATCCGGCTGCCTCCACCCTCAACAACGCAGCGCTTGTGCGCTGCGTTGTCATTTCGGGACCTTAGCTCAGTTGGTTTAGAGCGTCCCGCCTCATAAGCGGGAAGGTCGCTGGTCCATCACCGAACAAGGTGCAGCCCAGCAGGTCCCACAAGAACGCCTAGGTACGCCGAAGCGGGAAGGCCTCAGGGCCATTGACATATTGGGACCTTAGCTCAGCTGGTTTAGAGCGCATGCTTCACACGCATGAGGTCGATGGTTCGAATCCATTAGGTCCCACAAAAGGCTGTCGTTGATGACAGCCTTTTTCGTTGCCCATGGCTTGGTTCTATGTACTACACTCGGAATCCCTTGAACGGTTCTACATCGGGCACACCGAGCAGACCGTAGAGCACAGGCTGGCCAAACACCTCGGAGAGCATAAAGCTTGGACAGGTCGGGCCAAAGACTGGGTGATCAGGTACCGCGAAGAGTATCCGGACAAGGCTTCTGCCATGCGGCGAGAACGCGAGGTTAAAGCGTGGAAGTCCAAGACACGGATCGAAAAGCTCTGCCAGACTGGTGTAGAGCGTCCCGCCTAACAGGCGGGAAGGTCGATGGTGGATCCATTACGTCCCACTAAAAAAGGCCGTCCACCAAGGGCGGCCTTTTTCGTTCGTTCTCAGATCCTGCCTAGGACCAGCGATCATATCTCTATCATCAGTCCGATGCTTGGCAACACCGTGGTGCCGTTGTTGGAGACCTCGCGCAGCTGGTAACGCGAGGGATCGGCAGGGTCTATCGCGGGTTCTCCGGTAGCATTCCTCACCACATCCAGGAATGGTACACCGGGCAGTTCACTGGCCAGCACATTCTCTACGTCCAAATAAACGTTCAAGGTCCACCCCTTGAAGTAGTACCGTTTATCCACGCGGACATTGAGTTGGTTGAAACCACGCAGGCGCATGGTGTTGATGTTCACGAAGTCGAGCACCCCCTGCTGCTGGCTCTCCCAATTGACGATGAGCGAGGAGGCGTTCTGGTCGAAGGGCGTGTACGGGCCACCGCCCTGCATGCGCCAGTTCAGGCCGATCTCCCAATCCTTCGGCAGGCGTTTTCCTCCGGTCAGGTTCAGGATATGCCCGAAGTCCCAGCTGCTCGGCGCGAATTGCCCGCTGGCGTTGGTGAACTCGCTCTTCACAAAGGTGTATGACAAGATACCGTAGAAGCCTTTGTACAGCTTCTGTTGCGCAAGGAATTCAACCCCATAGGAACGCCCTTTTGAGGTAGGCACGGCCAGTTCATTTCCGATCACACCAAAGTCTCCTCCCAAGTTGGCCAGGCTAACGCCTTTGTCAACCAGCAATGGATAACGATCATACCACTTATGGAAGCCTTCCACCGAAATGGTTCCATTGTTCTTGGTGTAGTACTCCACACCAAGAACGGCATGGTCCGCCTGGATGTAGCGGATGCCCCCGTCAAGATTGAGAGGGGCACCCTGCTGATCACGGAAACCGAGTACGGTATAGGGCGGCAGTTGATGGAAGCGCCCGGCGTTCGCATTGATCGCGATGGCATCGGAAACCGCATAGGAAAGAGAGAGTCGGGGCGATAGCTGGTCTATCGGGTCGCTCATCGTGGGACGTAACGTATTGACATCCGTACGCAGACCGAACGAGCCCGAGAGCTTGCCGAAGCTGCGGCTCAATTGGCCGAAGGCGCCGAACTTATCCACCGACAGGGCACTCTCGTAGGCAACGATCACCGGCAGCCCATTCACCACACGCTGCCCATAGGTATCGGTGCTGTATCGCGCGTGTTCGGCATTCGCACCACCAACGAAACGCCACTCACCATAGGTCATCTGTACTTCGTACCGGAACTTATTCTCCTCCTCTTGGCTACCATAGCGGAGTAGCAACGCGGATGGGTCGCTCTTATCGTTGTTGCGGAACTTGTTCGCCTCGTTGAAGAGGTGACTACGGCTCACGACGATCGTATGAAGACCCTTCGGAACAAAACGGTCATAGCGCGCACCAACGGTATAGTTCCACTGGGCGTTCTCTGGTAGGTTGCCGAGTATGTACCGGTTGCGTTCGAAACGATCCTGGTCGGTCACATCATCATTGGCAGCTGGATTCAGTTCCACGTTATCATAGGCCCCGAGACCGATGAAGGTGAGGCGCGAGCGATCATTCAGCCGAATGGTGTGCTTAACCTGCGCATCGTTGTAGATGGGAAGGAACGGGAGTTTCAAGGCTTGGAACAGGAACTGCAGATAGGATCGCCGAACCGAAAGGATCGTAGAAGCCTTCGCGCCGGTAGGCCCGTCGAATGTGAAGCCTAGGTCGCTGCTGCCAGCCATGAAGGTGAAGGTGCGTTTCTCGGTGTTGCCTTCCGGTTGTTTGAATTCGAAGACCGAACTGAGGGTATTCCCGCGAGCAGCTGGGAACGCACCGGTGATCACATCCACCTCGCGGATGAAGTTGACGTTGATCATCCCAACGGGGCCACCACTGCTCCCCTGTGTGCTGAAGTGATTGATGGTGGGCACTTCGATCCCATCCAGATAGAAGCGGTTCTCATTGGGAGCGCCTCCACGAATGATGATATCGTTCCGGAAACTCGCTGTGCTGGCAACGCCAGGTAGCGACCGTATCACCTTGCTGATATCGCGGTTACCACCAGGGTTGCGCATGATCTCCGCAGAACCGATGGTGCGCACCGAAAGCGGACTCTCGGCACTGCGCTGAAAGGCCTTGGGTTTGATCTCCACCTCTTTCAATTCAGTCGCCGAAGCCTCTAGGAGGATCTCCAACTCCACCGGCCTGGCGGTACCAACCTGTACCTCCGGTACGACCCTACGCACATAGCCTACCGAAGAGGCCACCACGTTGTAGAGCCCCGGTTTTACCCCTTCCACCACGAAAGCACCGTTGATGTCAGAGGTAGCGCCAAGGGTAGTACCCTCGAGTAGCACGTTCACGAACGGAAGCGGCACTCTGGTCTTCTCATCGCGGACCAAGCCCTTCACGGTGCCTTGGGCGGTTGAATGAAGGCCGATAAAGCCAAGAAAGCAGAGGAGCGTGATGCGCATAGTGGTGGTGGAGATCTGAACAAGGTGTGTGTTTGGCCCAAAAAATCGTGAACAACTGAGGGTCTGGCAGTTAACCAAGGGGAATCGTCCGTAGAACCCCTGGGAATGTGTCATGCCCCCGTCATTTTGTTCATTATTTATTGCCTAACGTGAAACAAATGTATCACCTTTGTTCAACTCATCAGACTAAACATTAAACACTACTACCATGTCCACGATGGAATTCCAGCAGCAGTTGGTCAGTCTGCGTCAGCAGCTGTACTACTTCGCCCTTAGCTTGACCAAAGACCGTGAGCATGCAGCGGATCTGTTACAAGAAAGCCTGATGAGGGCCCTTACCTACCGGGACAAGTTCCGGGACAATACCAACTTCAAGGCGTGGGTGTACACCATCATGAAGAACACCTTCATCAACGACCACCGACGGGGTAAGCGCACCAAGACCTTGATGGACAGTGTGGACCGCGAGCGCGATGAGGTGCGTCGGGTGCAACAACCAACAAGCCCGGAGGCCACGGTGAAAATGGCGGAGATCCAGCGTAGCTTGGACCGCTTGGATGTCGCTTTCCGCGAGCCCTTCACTATGCACCACGAGGGCTACAAATACCATGAGATCGCCGATAAGTTGGGTATCCCCATCGGCACGGTCAAGAGCCGGATCTTCCAAGCCCGCCATCGGTTGATGGAGATGCTCACCGACAAGAACGTACCTGCGTGAAGTCCACCGCGATAGTCATTGGAGCCGGTTTTTCCGGGATAGCAGCTGCAGCATCGTTGGCCCGCCGTGGCTTTGCCGTAACGCTGGTCGAGAAGAACGCAACCGCTGGCGGACGGGCCAGTGTTTGGCGGAAGGATGGATTCACCTTCGACATGGGACCCAGCTTCTATTGGATGCCCGAGGTATTCGAGCGGTTCTTCGCCGAATTCGGCACAAAAGCCGCTGATCATTACGAACTGCGTCGACTGGACCCCTCGTACAAAGTGGTGTTCAGCGCCACGGACGACATGGCCGTTCCGGCCACCCGCAGCGCACAGCATGCGCTCTTCGAGCAGTTCGAATCCGGTGCCGCAAAAGCGTTGGACCGCTTCTTAGCGGAAGCCAAGATCAAGTACGACCTCGGCATGGGCGAGTTGGTCTACCGGCCATCGCTCTCTTGGATGGAATACGCCCACCCTGGTGTGATCATGGGCTTGTTGAAGACCTCGGTTCTCCGCTCTCTAAGAAAGCATGTGCAGGACCACTTCACCGAACCGAAACTTCGGGCGTTGATGGAATTCCCCGTGCTCTTCCTAGGAGCGGCCCCACAGCATACACCCGCACTGTACAGTCTAATGAACTACGCCGACCTGGAGCTAGGCACCTGGTACCCGATGGGCGGTATGGGAAGCGTGGTGGATGGCATGCTGGCTGTGGCAAAGGCACAAGGTGTAACGGTGCAGACCTGTTGCACGGTGGATGCGATCATCGTGGAGGACGGTCGCGCGGTCGGCATCCGCACGCAGCAAGGTGAACTGCGCGCAGATGTGATCGTTGCGAGCGCCGATTACCATCACGTAGAGCAGCACCTACTGCCCGCAGAACATCGCATGTACACCCCGGCTTATTGGGCGGCCCGGAAAATGGCCCCTTCAAGTCTTCTGTTCTACATAGGCTTAGACCGGACTTTACCGCGGCTGGAACACCACACCCTCTTCTTCGACGAAGAGTTGGACGTACACTCCGAAGAGATCTACACCAAGCCGAGTTGGCCAAGTAGACCGCTCTTCTACGTAAGCTGTTCCAGTAAGACGGATCCATCGGTAGCACCGGCCGGGCACGAAAACATGGTGATCCTGATCCCCATAGCACCAGGGCTGGAAGACACCGATGCCATACGTGAACACTACTACGGCGTGGTGATGGAGCGAATGGCAGCCTACCTCGGCTTCGACCCGCGTCCACATGTGGTACTGAAGCGCAGCTACTGCATCAACGATCTGGAGCAGGATCACAATGCCTTCCGAGGCAACGCCTACGGTTTGGCGAACACCATCATGCAAACCGGTCCATTGCGCCCCAGCATGAAAAGCCGGAAGGTGCGCGGTCTGTATTACACTGGGCAACTCACGGTACCTGGTCCGGGTGTGCCGCCCGCGATAATCAGTGGGCAAGTGGTAGCGGAACTGATCGAGAAGGAGAACAAGACCACACGTAGCGCTACGACAGCGCGAGCAACATCGGTACCTGCATGAACACCATCGACCTTTACAACCATGTGTGTTTGAAGGCCAGCCGAACCACTACGGGAAGCTATAGCACCTCCTTCTCGCTAGGCATCCGTTCGCTGGAGAAAGACCTACAAGGGCCGATCCATGCGGTCTACGGGTTCGTGCGCTTCGCTGATGAGATCGTGGACACCTTCCATGGTTTCGACAAGAAGACCTTGCTGGCCCGCTTCCGCGAAGACACGCATACGGCCATACGAGAAGGCATCAGCCTGAACCCGATCCTACAGAGCTTCCAGTTGGTGGTGAACGGCTATGGCATCGAGGCAGAGCTGTACAACACTTTCCTGGACAGCATGGC
The DNA here is from genome assembly GCA_023428865.1 of Bacteroidota bacterium. Classification (GTDB taxonomy): domain Bacteria; phylum Bacteroidota; class Bacteroidia; order Flavobacteriales_F; family PHOS-HE28; genus PHOS-HE28. The sequence continues at coordinate 6,408 of JAEYWT010000221.1, forward strand.
CATGGACTTGGAAGATCGCACCTACGATCAGCGAAGCTACGAGACCTACATCCTCGGCAGTGCGGAGGTGGTGGGCCTCATGTGCCTGCGGGTTTTCTGCAAGAACGACGATGCGCTATACCAGCGGCTGAAACCATCGGCTATGAAACTCGGCTCGGCCTTCCAGAAGGTGAACTTCCTACGCGATCTTAAGGATGACCACATCAACCTGGGCCGCACGTATTTCCCAGGTGTGGATATCGCGTGCATGGACAAGGCCACCAAGGCACAGATCGAGGCCGACATCCACGCCGACCTGGAAGCCGCCTTGGTGGGCATCAAGCAACTGCCACGCGGCTCACGGTTCGGCGTTTACATGGCCTATGTGTACTACCTGGCCCTCTTCAGGAAGATCCAAGCGCTGCCCTGCGATCGTATATTGAAAGAACGAGTGAGTGTACCGAACAGGAACAAACTGGCGCTGCTCACCTCGAGCTATGTGCGCCATAGCCTTGGCCTGCTGTAATGGAGAAGAAGACCATAGAAGAAGTGATCCTGGTAACGGCGCAGGACGAGGTGCGCGGCACCATGGAGAAGATCGAAGCCCACGTGCGGGGCGAGTTGCACCGTGCTTTCTCCATCTTCCTCTTCGATGATGCTGGCCGGATCCTACTACAACAGCGGGCAGCCACCAAATACCACTCACCATCGCTGTGGACCAATACATGCTGCAGCCATCCGCGCCCGATGGAGGACACGAGAAAGGCTGCGGATCGAAGGTTGCATGAAGAAATGGGCATGACCGCCACGCTCGAGCACCGCTTCGCCTTCACCTACCAGGCTGCCGTTGGTAACGGTTTGGTAGAGCACGAGTATGATCATGTGTTCTTCGGCAAGGCCACCACAGCCCCAGCACCCGATCCGAACGAAGTGAGGCAATGGCGGTATGTTCCGGTGCATGAGCTTTCCAAAGAATTGGAAGAACATCCCGAGCGCTTCACCACGTGGTTGCGTATTTGTTGGCCCTTGGTGAAGGAACACCTGCAACTGCAGCCGGCATGAAGAAGCCTCGCGTAAGCATCCATTGGTTCCGCAGGGATCTACGGTTGGCAGACAACCATGGCCTCTACAGAGCACTTACCGAACACGGCGACGTGTTGCCGCTCTTCATTTTCGACACCAACATCCTCGACAAGCTCGCAACGCGTCAAGACCGGCGTGTGGACTTCATCCACCGCACCTTGGTGGACATGGACGCCAGCCTTCGCGAAAGGGGAAGTGCGTTGCACGTGGCGCACGGCGACCCGCTGGACGTTTGGAAGAAGCTACTTGAACACTACGAGGTAACGGCCGTGACCGCCAACCACGATCACGAGCCCTATGCCGAAGAGCGCGACCAAGCCGTACGCGCGTTCCTCGAAGCGAACGGCATCGCGTTCCGCACCTTCAAGGATATCAGCATCTTCGAGCGTGATGAGGTGCTGAAGGATGATGGCAAACCGTACACGGTCTTCACCCCATATGCGCGCAAATGGAGGGCCCTGTTCGATACACGCATGGCCGAACCCTTCCCCAGCGAGAAGCACTTGGGGCGACTTCACAAGCACAAAGGCACACCCCTGCCGTCGCTTTCGACCATCGGTTTCGAGCGTACCGACCTTGAAGTGCCTCCGCTAGAAGTTAGTGACGAGCTGCTGCGACGTTACCACGACACGCGCAACCTGCCTGCCATCAATGGCACCAGCAAGATGAGCACCCATTTGCGGTTCGGAACGGTAAGCGAGCGCGAGCTGGTGCGCCGCAGCTTGGCGTTGAGCCCCACCTACCTGAACGAATTGATCTGGCGTGAATTCTTCATGCAGATCCTCTGGCACTTCCCCCACCCGGAGCGTGCCTTCAAGCCGCCGTACGACAACATACCCTGGCAGGCAGACGAAAAAGCTTTCAGGGTGTGGTGTGAAGGGCGGACGGGCTACCCCTTGGTGGATGCAGGCATGCGCGAGCTGAACGCTACCGGCCTGATGCACAACCGAGTACGCATGGTAGTGGCCAGCTTCCTCACCAAGCATCTCCTACTGGACTGGCGTTGGGGCGAAGCCTACTTCGCTACGCATCTGCTTGATTTTGAGCTTAGTAGCAATAACGGAGGCTGGCAATGGGCCTCAGGGTCCGGCTGCGATGCCGCACCCTACTTCAGGGTTTTCAACCCTACCTTGCAGATGGAACGCTTCGATCCTCAGTTAAACTATGTGAAGAATTGGGTTCCAGAGTATGGTAGTGCGAACTATGCAAAGCCGTTCGTCGTTCACGAAGTAGCCCGTAAGCGAGCGATCGAGACCTACAAGTCCGCGCTCGGCGAGAAGGGAGGAAGTGAACTACAAACCAAGCTCTTTGCATAGCCATGCCACGTAAGAAGAAAGCCATCATCCTCAGCCAGCCGGTGAAAGACGGATTGAAGGCCATCAAAGTCAGGCTGGACGCACGAACCATCATCACGGTAGCGAGCAACAAGGCGCTGGAATTCTGGCGCACACGCTACCCCAAATTGGAGGTCATCGGCTGAACACCTCCGCAACGCAGAACGAAATGCCACGCAAGAAGCCCGCTATCATCCTGGAACGTCCGATCAAAGCGGGAGTGAAGGAGATCAAGGTCCGTTTGGATTCTCGCACCGTGATCACGGTATCCTCCCAGAAAGCGCTCGCCTCCTGGAAGCAGCGCTACCCGAAGTTGGAAGTGATCAGCTAAGCCATGGCACGGCACGTGTTGGAGCGATCGCAGGTATTGCCCATCACCCTTGATGCCGCATGGTCATTCTTCAGCGGTCCACGCAACCTGGCGCGCATAACCCCGCCGGAAATGGGTTTTGTGATCCACGACTCGTTCGATGGTCGTGAAGCCTACACGGGCCAACGCATCACCTATACGGTACGACCGCTACTAGGCATTCCCGTTCGTTGGGTAACACGGATCGAGGATGTACAAGCACCCGAAAGGTTCGTGGATACCCAAGAGAAAGGTCCCTACAAACACTGGCACCATACACATACCTTCGAGGCAGTTCCAACAGGTGTGCTCATGCGCGACCGCGTTGAATATGAATTGCCCTTTGGTGTGCTTGGTGACCTGATGCACACCTTGGTGGTGAAACGCAAATTGGATGGCATCTTCCGCTTCCGTGAGCGGACCTTGGAGCACATCTTTGCAGGAGGCACCGAACCATCGTAGCATTCGGTTGTTCCCCGATCATGAGCATTTGGATGATCATCGGCATCGTAGCCATCACCTTCGTGGTGATGGAAGGCGTGGCGTGGGCAACGCACAAGTATGTGATGCATGGTTTCCTCTGGCACCTGCACGCCGATCACCACAAGAAGGACCACTACGGTTTCTTGGAACGGAACGACACCTTCTTCCTGATCTTCGCCGTTCCCAGCATGTGTCTATTCCTCGTGGGCAGTTGGCAAGGGCTGCACACGCCATGGCTATGGATCGGCCTGGGTATCCTGGTCTACGGCATCGCCTACTTCTTCGTCCACGAGGTCTTCATACACCAGCGCATCAAATGGTTGCGCAACACCAACAGCACCTACTTCCTGGGTATCCGCAAAGCCCACAAGATCCACCACAAACACTTGGGGAAAGAAGACGGTGAGTGCTTCGGCATGCTGTGGGTGCCGTTGAAGTATTTCCGTGAAGCGCGGAAGACCTTAACCCAACAGAAGCGTTAGAGCGAAGCCTCGCCTACCTTTGGAGACACCGTTACGCGGAACCATCGGTATGGGCGAACAACTACAACGCATCGGATCCTATCTGAGCCATCTGGTGCGCGCGCGTTCGCGCCATGGTGTACACAGTCCCTTCGTGTACGACCTCATCACCCATGTACTGCGCCCCTCGGCTGCCTTGCCCGAATTCCAGACCATCGAAGTCCTGCGCGCCGATCTGTTGGCGAGCGAGCAGACCATTCGGGTCAACGACCTTGGCGCTGGTTCCCGCGTATTCGACGAGCCCACCCGGGCGGTGGCCGAGATCGCCAAGACCGCTTTGAAACCGGCCAGCGAAGCCCAATTGCTCTTCCGCCTGGCACGCTACTTCCAAGCCACGAACGTATTGGAGCTGGGCACCTCCTTCGGCCTCACCACCTTGTATCTGGCCCTTGGTGCGGAAGAAGGCACCGTACATACCATTGAAGGGTGCCCGCAGACCATGCGGATAGCGCAGCACCATTTCGACCAGCTGAAGCAGCGCAACATCAAGCCGGTGCTAGGCAGCTTCCGCAGCAAATTGCCGGAGACCCTGCAAAAGATGGGCAGCGTGGACCTCGTCTTCCTGGATGGGCACCACGCCAAGGAACCCACCCTGGAATACTTCGAGCAATGCCTGGCCCAGGCCCATGCCAACACGGTCTTCATCTTCGACGACATCCATTGGAGCCGCGACATGGAGCAGGCGTGGGAACTGATCAAAGCCCACCCTCGTGTAACGGTAAGTGTAGACCTGTACGACCTGGGTCTTGTCTTCCTACGAACCGAGCAAGTCAAGGAGCATTTCACCCTTCGCTATTGAACGATGTCGATCAGCTAACAGCCGATCCTCACATCAACCCATCCATACATGAAGATCTACACCCGCACCGGCGACCACGGGCAGACCAGCTTGCTCGGCGGCCAGCGCGTACCCAAGGATAGTCTGCGAATAGAAGCGTATGGCACGGTGGATGAACTGAACAGTCATATCGGCTTGTTGCGCGATCACGAGAACGGCCGCCTCAACGACCTGCTGATCCCCATCCAAGAGAAGCTCTTCACACTGGGTTCTCGCCTTGCGAGTGGAACGGATGAACAGGCCGAGAAATTCAAGGTACCCGCGATCACCGATGCCGACGTAGCCACGTTGGAGACCGAGATGGACCGGATGGATGCGGAGTTGCCCGAGATGCGCAACTTCATCCTGCCCGGCGGGCATGTAGCCGCTTCGCAGGCGCATGTGTGCCGCACGGTGTGCCGCCGGGCCGAACGCCTAACCGTGACCCTGGCCACCCAGGAGCCAGTAGCAGAGATCGTGGTGCGGTACCTGAACCGGCTAAGCGACCTGCTTTTCGTCCTCGCCCGGCACATCGCCCATGTGCATGGCGTGGCCGATACGCCCTGGAAGCCCCGCCAATAGGGCCTTTTCGGTCGGTTGAAAAGTACCGGGGCCACAGTCGGCGATCCGGCTATATTTGCGGCCAATTTCACGGACCCTAACACGGCCTTTTCGATGTACTGGACACTGGAACTAGCCTCGTATTTGGAAGACGCGCCCTGGCCTGCAACCAAGGACGAGCTGATCGATTTCGCCATGCGCACAGGCGCACCGCTGGAAGTAGTGGAGAACCTGCAAGGCATCGAAGATGACGAAGAGGTCTTCGAGACCATCGAGGACATCTGGCCCGATTACCCGTCGAAGGAGGACTTCTTCTTCAACGAAGACGAGTACTGAGCCTCACACATT
>JAEYWT010000225.1 GCA_023428865.1 Bacteroidota bacterium
CAACGTGGCGGTGGCACCAGCGTAGGCCTCAACATCGACCTCCCCTTCGAACAACAGCCCAACCCTTACATAGACAAAGAGAAGAGCATCGATTTCGACTACTTCTTCGTGCGGAAGGTGATGTTCATCAAATACAGCCAGGGCTTCATTGTTCTGCCCGGTGGCTTCGGAACCTTGGATGAGCTCTTCGAGGCCCTCACCTTGATACAAACCCAGAAGATCGGGCGATTCCCCATCATCCTCGTAGGTCGTAAATACTGGCAAGGCCTGCTGGATTGGATCAAGAACACCATGGGCGAACAGTATGCCTACATCAATATGGTGGATATGGAGCTGATCAGTGTGGTGGACAAACCCGAAGAGGCCGTTGCCGCCATCAATTCGTTCTACAGCAAGTACATGCTGAAGCCGAATTTCTGAAAGAATACATCATCTACCTGTATTCCAGAAGATTACAGGCTACCGAAGGCCTCCGCGAACAGCAGAGGCTTTCACTTTATCAGCTTATAGTACTGGGCAGTTGGAACGTGTAGCTATCCACGGAACGTGCTCCCTTCAACAAGTTCCTGTTGGTATCGCTAAGTTCGCGGACGATCCTCCCCTTGAAAGCCCGGATACTTTTGGCCTCGAGGGGGTACGCCTTACCCTAGCGATCCGAATCATGAACCAACTGGTACTGTTGATCAACTTCCTCGGGCTGCTGCTCTTGGAGCCCTTCTTCGCCGGCGACCTCAGCATCACCCAGAACATCCCCACCACCATGGAACCCGGCACGGAAGTCCGGGTAACCGTCACCGTGGAAAAGGGAACACTGAGCGGTTTCGCGAAACTGCAGCTCGATCTGCCGCCAGGCATGACAGCCACTGCCATCGAGACCAAAGGCGCCTCTTTCACCTTCGCCGATCAAAAGGCGAAATTCATCTGGATGGCTCTTCCGAGCACACCAACCTTCAAGGTGAGCTACACGCTGAGCGCCGACGCCACCGTTTCCGGCAACCAACCGGTGCAAGGCCGCTTCTCCTACATCGAGGACAACGAGCGCAAGACCTACGACCTGCCCACCAGCACCATCAACCTGGGCGCTGGCGGCATAGCACCTGTTGTTGCGAGTGAAGAGACCGTGACGGAAGAACCGAACAGCGCTGACCTCGCATCGGCTGCTGCGGCAGCGCCAGCGGGTTCCACCATGCTGGCCGTGATAGACAATGCCAGTGGTGTAGCACCAACGCAAGGCGGCGGCGGGGTAACCGCAACGCGCACCATCACACCGGTCACCGAGAACGAAATGCTCGTGGAAGTGATCGTGAAGAAAGGCGACATCCGCGGCTTCGGCAAACTCCAAGAGACGATCCCCCAAGGCTTCATAGCACTGGAAAAGACCAACAGCGAAGCCATCTTCACCACGCAAGACCGCATCGCCAAGTTCGTCTGGCTGAACCTCCCTGCCAGTGCGGAGATCAAAGTGGTGTACAAGCTGCGCGCCAACGAAAAGCCCGAAGGCGAATACACGATAGACGGCGAATTCGGCTACCTGCTGAACGACGAGACACAGAAAGCGGTGATCGGTACTTCGAAGTTCTTCATTGGTCCAAAAGCGTTGGAGGTGATTGCTGCCGACCCAAGCAACATTGCACCGATCGATAACCGGGATGCCGAACTGGCTGCACGCAAGGCAGCTGAAGAAGCCGCTGCACGTGAGGCCGCTGCGGAAGCCCAACGCCAAGCGCTTGCGCGTGAGCAAGCAGCCAAAGAGCGTGAGACCACGGCCGCCACCAACAAGACACAGAAGCCCGCCACAGAACCCAAGCGCACCACTTCCATTCCAGCTCCAGAAAAAGGGGTGGTATACAAGGTGCAGATCTCCGCAGGGCACAAAGAGGTGGGTCGTAACTATTTCGCTGCTCGTCACCGCTACAACGGAGACTTCAGCATCGAGCGCCACCAAGGTTGGATCAAGTACGTTACCGGCCGCTTCGGTTCCTATGCCGAAGCGCGCGACCAACGGGTGGCCTTCAACACCGCAGGGCACAACTTCCCTGGTCCGTTCGTGACCGCCTATAACAACGGAGACCGCATCACCGTACAAGAGGCGCTCGTATTGAGCAACCAGAAGTGGGTGCAATGATGCGGCACTGATCACCAACGCATGAGCGCGAGCAGCAGCTTCCCTACATACTTCCGTTCGCTCGCAGGCTTGGTCCTTTCGCTACTTCTTTCGCCGTTCGCTACGGCACAACAGGATAGCACCACTGCTCCCATCCCCGTGGTGGAGCCGGTCTCCGCTCCCATCACCCTGAAGCCCACTTTCGGATTGGGTCCCGGCATGTTCGCCTTCTATGGCGATGTGGGGCACCAGCACGGCAGCTATAGTCCGCTCGTGACCCGCGTGGGATATGAACTACGTGCCACCACGCCCATCACCCCATGGTTGGAAGGTGGCATCCACGTGCTGCATGGCCGCTTAGGGGTGAACGAGCGCAGTCTCACGCGTAACCTCAACTTCGATTCGCGCATCACCACCGGTGGGGTGATGTTCCGTTACAACTTCCTGCAACTCCTCAACCCCAAGCGCGTGGTGGAACCCTACATCAACGTAGGCTTCGAGAGCGTGGAGTTCCTCACCAAGACCGACCTGCGCGATGCCCAAGGTCGCCTCTACCACTACTGGAGCGACGGCACTATCCGCGACATCGATGAACTGGCTGCGAACGCCGGTGATGCGGTAGAACTCCAGCGCGACTACACCTACGAGAGTGATGTGCGCGAAAGCAACCTCGACGGTTTCGGCAAATACCTGGAACGCACCTGGGCCATTCCCGTTGGGATCGGCGCACGCATGGACATCGGCCATGGCTTCGATTTCCGCATGGGCACCACCATGTACCTGACCCGCTCGGACCTTATCGACGGCATCACACCCGAAAGCAAAGGCGACCGCGCGGGCACCGCAGGCAACGATCGTTTCCTCTTCTCCTCCTTCTCCATCGGCTACACGGTGCCCATGAAGAAGCCTGCGAAGAAGGCCAAGATGACACCGTTGAAGGTGGAAGAGATCGATGCCTTGGCATGGATGGGCGATGAGGATGGCGATGGCGTACAGGACATCCATGACAAATGCCCCTACACTCCCGCTGGCGTGAAGGTGGACGCCTTCGGCTGCCCACTGGATGGCGATGGTGACGGCGTACCCGATCACGAGGATGATGAACTGAACACTCCGCCAGGTGCTGCGGTGAATGCCCGTGGTGTGGCCTTCACCGATGCGGAACTGCTGAAAGCCTGGTTGGCCTACAAGGACTCGGGCAACGTGAACATCTCCGCCTCACGGGTGGAATCCTTCGGGCCGATGAAACCACCGCCTGCCAAGGTGAAGCGTGTGTACGTGGTGAAGGTGGGCGAACAAGTGGAAAGCATCAGCGAAGAGTTGATGCAACAATTGCTGAGCATACCGGACATACGTGCGGTAGAACAAGGCGATACCACCTTCTATGTGGTCGGTAGCTATGAGTCCATTCCGGAAGCACTGCGTCGTGAACTGGAACTGAAGGGCATTAAAGTGGAAGGCCGTGTGATGGCCGAAGAGAACGGCCGCCTGATCGATGTGACGGACGAAGTGGAACGTGAACGTGCCAAGCAGACCCAAGGTGCAGCAGCGCCAGAACAGACCACCGGCGAAGTGATCGTGCGGGTGCAGTTGGGAGCCTTCCGCTATCCGCTTTCGCGCAACATCTTCGAAGGCATCGACGACCTGGTGATCCTGAAGGGTGATGATGGCCTCACGCGGTACTATACCGGTTCCTTCAAGGAAGTCAACCCTGCTGCCGAACACAAGGTGAAGATGTTGCTCCGTGGTTTCGATGGCGCCTTCCTCGTGGCCTTCCGCAACGGTAAACGCATCAGTATGAAAGATGCCGGCGCCAAGCTCACAGGTCCGGAATCCATCAACAACGCACCAAGCGGCAGTTTCGATAAGAACAAGTTGCGATACCGAGTACAGGTAGGCACCTACGTGGGCAATGTGCCCATGGAGACCATGAGCAAGTTGATCGCCATGGGTGATGTGAAACCCGTTACGAGTCCAGATGCGGTGCGCTACTACTACGGACAGTTCAAGAGCCGCAAGGAAGCCGATGATGCCAAAGCGGCCATCGTGAAGAAGGGCTTCACCGATGCCTTCGTGGTGGGCGACATGAACGGCTACATCATCCCGGCCGATGAGGCTGACCAGATGATGAAGTAGGGCTACACCCACGCCTTTTCACATTCGGTAACAGCGTAGCCGCAATAGCGGTTCCGGACGGTGCGTTCAGCCAGTACCTTCCACCTACCTTTCCGCAACATTCCTGCCACCATGTACCGTTCGATCCGTCGTACACCACTGTTCGTACACACCCTTTGGATCGGCCTCCTCCTTGCCGGCTGCCGATCGCAAGAGACTTCGTTCGCACCGGACGCCGCCTTCACCCCCTACATACCGGCCTTCACGGCGGGGCATATCAGCGCCCGCGCTCCGATCATCGTGCGCATAGCCGATGGGCAGCAATGGAAGGACACTTCCGAGGCCGCCATCCAAAAGCTCTTCAGTCTTTCGCCCAATGTGGCAGGCACCGTACACTGGCAGGATGATCGCACCCTCGCCTTTCGGCCGAACGAACGGTTGGAGCAGGAGAAGACCTACACCGTGGACTTCGCGTTGGGTGACATCATCCAAACACCGAACGACCTGCGCACCTTCAAATTCCAAGTGTCCACCATTCGCCAAGGCATCGATGTACGGATAAGCGATATGCGCTCCCTCTCGCCAACCGACCTCACCTACCAACGGTTGGTGGTGGCCGTGCATACCGGCGATGATGCCACCGGACAGGACCTGGAAGGTTGCTTCAACGCCACGCAGGAAGGACGCAAGCTCTCCCTCACCTGGGAACACGAACCCAACGGCCTTTACCACCGCTTCACCGCGGATAGCGTGTTGCGCGCCGAGAACGCAAGCAGTGTAGTGATCAATTGGGATGGCGACCGCATCGCTTCAGCAGATGAAGGATCACTCCCCTTCTCCGTGCCTTCCATCAACGAACTCACACTGATCTCGGCCACCACCGATAGCGAAGGCGAACAGAAGGCCACCCTGCTCTTCTCCGATCCGCTGGACGCCACACAGGACATGAACGGCTTGGTGGGCATCGCGGGTGCCGATGATGTCCGTATCGCTGTGGAAGGCAACAAGCTCACCCTCTACCCGGTGCAACGCCTCACCGGCGACAAACAAGCCTATGTAGCCGCTGCCGTGCGTAACGTGAACGGACGGAAACTCGGCACCGATCTAACAGTGGACCTTTCCTTCGAGGAGCTGAAACCCGCCGTACGCTTGGTGGGCAAAGGCACCATACTCCCCTCTTCCGATGGCATGGTGATGCCGTTCGAGGCCGTGAACCTGAAGGCCGTGGATGTACGTGTGGTGCGGATCTACGAAAGCAATGTGACCCAATTCCTTCAGGTGAACAACTTGGATGGGCAACGCGAACTCGCTCGTGTGGGCCGCTTGGTGACACGCAAGACCATTCCCCTGAAGACCGCCGATGCACCCGACCTCGGCCGTTGGAACCGCTTCTACCTCGACCTGGAGCAACACATCAAGGCAGAGCCGGGTGCCATCTACCGCGTGGAACTATCCTTCACCCGGCAACATGCCATCTACCCCTGCGCCAACGGGACACCGGAGTTCAATGAAACACCAACACGCACGTGGGAAGAAGAGCAGGCGGCCTACGATCGGTACGATGACTACTGGTACTACGATGAATATTACTATGAAGATGAGTACGACTACCGCGAGCGCGAGGACCCCTGTACGGCATCGTACTACATGCGCGACAATTCCGTGGCACGCAACATCCTTGCTTCGGACCTCGGCATCATCGCCAAATGCGGCAATGATGGATCGCTCTTCTTCGCCGTTAGCGACCTGCGCAGCACCGACCCGCTCTCGGGAGTGAAGCTCGAGGTGCTCGATCTGCAACGCAAGAGCCTCGGCAGTGTGGTCACCGATGGTGAAGGGCTGGCCACGCTGCCTGCCAGTAAACACAAGCCCTACATGGTGGTGGCCTCAAAGGGTACACAACGGGGCTACCTCCCGCTGGGCGATGGCTTTGCGTTGTCGGTGAGCGAGGCCGATGTGCAAGGGGCGGCCATCGAACGTGGTCTAAAAGGCTTCATCTACGGTGAACGTGGTGTGTGGCGCCCGGGTGATTCGCTCTACCTCGCCTTCATCCTTCAAGATGCACGGAACAAATTGCCGAAGGACCATCCCGTCGTGCTGGAACTCTCCGATCCGCAAGGCCGCGTGGATCAGAAGCTGGTGCGCACCACATCGGTGAACGGCGTGTATGCATTCCACTGCGCTACCGACCGCGATGACCCGACCGGTTACTGGAACGCACGTGTGGTGGTGGGTGGTACCTCGTTCCACAAGAGCATCCGGATCGAGACCGTAAAGCCGAATCGGTTGAAGATCAACCTCGATGTGGGCGAGCGCATCACCAGCGCTGGTGATCATGACATCACGCTACGTTCCAATTGGCTGCACGGTGCTCCGGCACGTGGGCTCAACAGCCGCGTTACCGTGACCATGACCCGCGGCAAGGCCAACTTCAAAGGCTACGAGAAATACAACTTCAACGACCTCCGCAATACCGTTCCAGAGGAAGAACAGGTCGCTTTCGAAGGTGCCTTGAACGAACAGGGCGAGACGCGTTTCCCATTGGAACTGCAGGCCGGGCGCAACGCACCAGCCGTTGTGAACGCCAACATCGTTACGCGCGTGTTCGAAGCCGGTGGTGATGCCAGCATGGATCGCACCACGGTGGAATACTATCCGTACAGTGCCTACGTGGGCCTTAAGGAACCGGGATCGTACAACGCCTGGGGTGGTCTGCTTACCGACACCACCTACAGCCTGCCCGTGGTGGCCTTGGACGGCATGGGCAAGCCAATGCCCGGTCATGCCTTGAAAGCACAGGTGTACAAGATGCAGCGCAACTGGTGGTGGGATGGCGACCTAGATGGCGTGGCCAACTACATCAGTTCGCCCAGCGTGGAACTTCGACAGGAGTTCGATATCGTTACCGATGCCAAAGGCCAGGCCAAACTCAAATTCCGCGTGGACCGTCCGGATTGGGGGCGCTTTACCGTGCGGGTGACCGACCAGAGTAGTGGCCACAGCAGTGCCTTGCAATTCTACCTGGACTGGCCCGGTTGGGAAGGACGTTCGCGCCGCGACGAACCCGACCAAGCCGCCATGCTCAGCTTCAACAGTGATAAGCAGCGGTACAACGTGGGCGATCAGGCAACGCTCATAATACCCAGCAGTGGTAGTGGC
>JAEYWT010000257.1 GCA_023428865.1 Bacteroidota bacterium
CAGTGGCATGCTGTGCGAAACGAAGACGACCGCAGAGGTCCTCATCAGTTCGCGCACACGGTTCAGGCATTTGATCGTGAAGCTGATATCACCCACGGCCAATACCTCGTCCAGGAAGAGGATGTCCGGCTCGATCAGGATGGCCGCCACTGCAAAGCCCAATCGCACGGACATGCCGGAGCTGTAATGCTGCACGGGCATATCGATGAAGTCGCCGATCTCCGCAAAAGCGATGATGGCATCGATCTTCTCATCCACCTTCTTGCGGCCAAGACCCAGCACGGCGGCATTGATGTTGATGTTCTCCCGGCCGGTGAGGATCGGATTGAATCCGGCCCCCAAGGCGATGAGTGCCCCAACCTGCCCACGGATCTCGATACGGCCGCCATCGGGTTTGATCAACCCATTGAGGATGCGGAGCAAGGTGGTCTTACCCGCGCCGTTGTGCCCGATCAATCCTAGGCATTCGCCACGGCGCAATTCGAAGTTGACGTCATGCACTGCCCAGAACTCCTTGGCACGAAGGGTATGGTTGCGCTCTCGGCCCATGAACTCAGTGGCCAGGTCGCCCATACCGTACCGTAACGATGTCTTCAGGTCGCGACAGAACTTCTTCGAGACACCTTCCGCTTTTATCAACACTTCACCTTCCATGGTCAAGAACTCATGCGCTCGATCAGGATCGGCATGGCCACCCGGAAGAGCAACCACCCGATGATGAGCAGGATGAAAGACACAAGCATGACTCCGAGGAAATAACCCAACATGGGAGAGGGCGACCCCGTGAGCCAGGCACGGCCGGTGAGGATCAGCGGTGTGGTGAAGTTGAGCTCGAACAGGCGCTTGGTGATCCCCGCTGCAGGCATGGCGAATACCACCGGACTAATGAACATGGCGAACTGCGCCAAGATGGGAATGCTCCGCGATACATCGGCATAGAGCACCCCGATGGGCGATACGATCAAACCCAGCGACGTTCCGGCTAAGAGAATAGCCATAGCAGCAACCGGTATCAACAGGAGATGGGCGTCCATGGGAACCCGGAAGAACAACAGCGCCACCACAAGGATCACCAGCTTGATCAGTGCATTGAAACACCACTTCAACATGCCGCTCACGATCAGCGACTCACGCGGGAAGTTGAGCTTCGTAAGCATGCTCTTGGACAAGCCCACTTGTTGCAAGGGACTTTGTAAGGCCTCTACGAACATCTGCCAGAGCATGGTGCCGGTAAGCACGTACACCGGATACGGCATTCCTGTAGACGACACCTTGACGATACCTGCCGCATTGAGGAAGACCCAGGCCAAGGTGTTGGCCAGCGGCAGAAGGAAGGCCCACGTGTAGCCGAGGATGGAACCTCGATACTGCGCACTGACATCACGCTTGGCCAATCGCCAAGATAGCTCCCACGATCCCCCCACATCGGCCAGCATCGCCCGTACCAGTACCAGCGGCCTTCTCAACGAGGAGGCCGGGGTGTAGACGATGACCCGTCCGTTGTGGTCCGTGGTGCGCATTCGTTCTCCCATACCGAAACACCTCGCAACAACGTACCGGCTTCATTGGCACCGGTGGATGACCACGGCGGCTGGCACAAGGCCGACAAATATAACCGGAGCCTTCCAGTTAAGGCGCGATCGATCATGCACTGGATACTACCATGCGGACGCTCATCTCCAACGGGCCAGGATATGCGCCCTGCTTGGCCTATCCTCCTTGAGCAATTCGATGGAATAGCCCAACGGCTGTAGGATCGCAGCAACCCTAGCCATGCAGGCCACGGAATGGATCTCCATGCACAACAAGGGTCGATCGCGGCGCAGGACCTCTGTCGCCCCTTCGAGAACGAGGTGTTCTGCACCCTCCACATCGATCTTCATGAACGCCACCCTACCCCAACCGCCCTCCTGGGCCAGATCATCCAAGCGACGTACCTGGACCTCCGAGGTCGTAAAACCCGAACGATCGTAAATGGCTTTATCCAATGGTGGTTCCACGCTACCGAGGTACCCTCCGGAACTCGTCTGATCATCCACCATGGCCGAGCTCTGGAAGGTGGTCACACCCGAACTGCTCCCCAAGGCGTATGGCAGGACCTGGATCCGGTCGGCCCAAATACGATTGAGGTCATGGTTCATCTGGAAACGCTCAAGATTGGCCGGGTTGGGCTCGAATGCCACCACCTGCATGGCCGGATACCGGTTGGCCAGCGCCAATGCGTGATAACCGATATGGGCACCGATATCCAGAACAACCGCACCTTCCATCCGTTCCGGAAGTGCATTCCATAAGTAGTCATCGTAACTACCCTCCACCATGTCGTGGAACGCTGGCCGCGTGGTATCCACCAACAACCGCCCACCCTTCAACGGGCCAGACCGCACCACGTGCTCAGAAGCTTGTGCGCCCGTGGCACGCGGAGCGGTGCCATGTTCTCGGAATGGTCGCAATAGGATCGGTGGAACCAGCTCCCGTAAGATCCACCGCAGTGCCTTGCCGATCATGCTACACTCTTGGCGTTCGGTGGTATTCCGATCAGTTCCGCGTGTCTGGCTTTTGGGCCTCGCCCTCCTTCTTCTTCTTCGAACGCCGACCATAGCCATAGCCATAGCCGTAACCCGAACCGTAGCCATATGCATAGCGATAGCCATAGCCGTAGTTCGTGTTGTAGTAGTACTTGCTCTTCTTGATACGGACACCGTTCAGGATGAAGCCCAAGTTCTTTGCACCGTTGGTATGCAGCACCTCCAACGCATTGTTCACATGGTCCTTGCTGGCGAACCGGGTGTTCACCACGAAAAGGGTGGCATCCACGTAGCGCATCATCAACAGCGCATCCGTGATCAAGCCCACCGGAGGTGTATCCACGATCACGTAATCGTATTCTTTGGAGGCTTCTTCGAAAAGCTGCTGTAGGTATTTGCTCAGTACAAGCTCTGAAGCGTTCGGCGGAGTGGGGCCGGATAGGATCACATGGAAGTTCTCGAACTGCGTTGGCATGACCGCCTCGCGCCAGTGCGCCTTTCCGATCAACACCGAACTCAAACCCACCGCACTGCTAAGGCCCAATCCAGTAGCCACTTTGGGCTTGTGCAGATCCAGTTCCAACAGCAATACCTTCTTATCCGCCTTGGATAGGATCGCCGTAAGGTTCACCGAGCAGAAGGTCTTACCCTCGTTAGGCCGGTAACTGGTCACCAGCACGACCTTACCACGCCCGCCCTCCACGGCCACGTACTCCAAGTTCGTACGCACCGTTCGGAACGATTCAGTTATCGCTGCTTTGGGGTCGCTATCCACCACGACATAGTTCTCCTCGGCCTTTTCGCTGTTGATGATCTCTCCGAAGACCGGCAGATTCGTTAGCTCCTTGAGCTGGTCGGCGTTCTCGATCCGATCGTAGAACATGACCCGGATGAAGACCACCAACATGGACAAGAGCCCCCCGCCGAGCATGAAGGTGTAGAAGATCTTCATCTTATCCGGCCGCACCACCCCACGTCCTCGTGCACTTTCAATGACCTTGGTCTTTGGAATGATACCCGCTCGAGCGATCACCGTACTCGCTCGCTTCTCCAGAAGGAACAGATACATCTTCTCATTCACTTGCAAGCGCCGCTCTATGTTGAGGATATCACGGTGGCTCTTGGGCAACTTCCGGATCAGACCTTCATAGTCGTGGACCTGTTGCTGCAAGTCGCCAACACGGCCCTGTATGGCTTTGCGTGCGTTCTTGATATAGGTGAGCAGGTTGGCTTTGTTCAGCTGTATGACCGAGTCGAGCCGCTGAACGACCGCGTTCTCGAGCTTTGCCGTGAAGAGCGCCTCGTTCCGCTCCATCTGCATCGTATAAAGCTGCCCTACTGTTTGTCTCAAGAACTGGTCATCGGCAATGAAAATGGCTGGCGGCAATAGATTCTCCTTTCCATTCCCACGCACATAATCCTCCAAGGCGTCCAACGATTGTATCTCCAGCTCCTGTTCACGCCGCATCTGGTCATACTTCACCAACTCGGTGAAATAGAGCCCTTCCTCACGGGTCAGGTTAAGTATATCCTTGTTCTCCTTGTAGGACTGCAGTTCGTCCTCGTGCCGCTCCAGGATCACGCTCACCTCGGCCAGCTGCTTGTCGATATAGTCGATGGTGTTACGGTTGATATCGAACTCACTCTGCAAGGAGTACCTGATGTACTCTTTGGACAATGTATCCAGGAACATCTTGGCCCGCACACCCACTTCATCCTCGACCGTAACATCCAGGATAGTGGTATAATCCTGGTTGCTCACATCGATCCGGCTTTTGTACTTCTTCACCAGTCCGGACCTTTCATGCCGTACGAACTGATAATCCGTTCCCGAGGCACGCTGCAGCTCACGATCGCTTACCAAGGGCATGCGCTGCACCTTCAGGAAGAACTGGTTCTCTGGGTCGCGTACATCCTCATTGAAGCGGAAGACACGCTTCTCCAACCGACCATTCCGATCGAAACTGATCTCGTACTTAGTGGAGTCGAGCACCTGTAGGTCGAAGGGCCTGTCGTAGAGTTTGGGGTCGAGCACATCCATCTGCACCACGAATGGAAGGGTTCCATAGACTTGGGTAGTCTTGAACCGACCGACGATGAAATACGAGATGTCGAAATCCAGCTTGGACAAGGTGGCATCGATCAGGTCGTACGAGGTGAGCACTCGTTTCTGGTTCACGATGTCGCTGTACGATTGCACATACCCAAGGCTCTTGTACACCTGGCTCTGGTAGTCGTAAACGTCCTGGTCCTTCAGCAGGATCTGGGTGCTGGCCCCATGGATGTCGGGCAACTTATAGCTGTACAGATAGGATAGTACAGCGGATAGCAGCAAGGCGATAACGACCAAATACCAGTTCTTGGACACGATCCGGATGAAGTACCGGAGGTCCTTGGCATCGATGATGCTGCCCCGTTGCTGGGGTTTGGGTGCTGCCATGTGCCTGCTTCTCCCCGTTCCCGACCGCATGGTTCGCCGCCGGAGGCCTACTGGCCGATCGAAGGGTCGCAAATATAACCGCCGTTACCGGAGCACACCCTCCGGATGGGCATGTTCGTAATATCCTGTGACTTCCTGGACAATACCCGTCCCAAGTGATAGGTTTGCCTATCTTTGACCGCTTTCTGAATTCGGCTTCATGAAGAACGTGCTCCGCTTCGCCCTCGTCACCACTGCGCTTTTACTGCCTTTCGCCGGTGTGGTTTTGGCACAAGGCGTCGGTGGCCCCCCTGCCTGCTGGCCTCCACCCTGCATCCCCATCGATGGCGGTATTAGCCTGTTGGTAGCAGCTGGCACCCTGCTCGGCGGAAAGAAAGCCTTGGACCTGCGCCGTAGCCGTAAGACCAACGCCTGATGGCCAAGTCCCTCACCACCAAGGTGGTGACGGCAGATCCTGTTCTCCGTTTCCTACTCTCCGGTGCCGCCCTTTACACGGCGTGGTACGTGCTGTATGAATTCGTGCTTCACCCCCATGGCGTCCTGGACCGCGCCGTGATCGACAACCTCGTGTGGCTGGCTGGGGGCATGCTCCAAGCATTCGGCTATGAGCTCCTGCCCGACCCGGGCTTCGATAGTAACCGCTACCTCGGCATACAAGGCGGTAGTCACCTCTGGATCGGCGACCCCTGCAATGGGGTTAGCCTCTTCGCCGTTTTCCTCATCTTCCTGCTCGCCTACCCTGGACCGTGGAGGCACAAACTCTGGTTCGGCGCGCTTGGCTTGTTGACCATCCACCTGATCAATGCCATTCGAGTTGCCGTGCTCTGCGTGGTGGCTTCCATCGATTACGACCTCTTCAACTTCAACCACGACTACACGTTCTATGTGGTCGTTTATGGCTGGGTCTTCCTGCTCTGGGCCATTTGGGTGAAGCGGTACGCGCCCCGGTCGGCACCCAGCACTACCAAATGAAGCGCGGTTGGGGCATTGTCGCTGTGCTGATCACCGCCATCCTGCTCGGGGCCGTTCGCGAGTTCTTCTTCATCAACCTCAACTATGCGATCGATCACCTCCAGCACCACCGCGCCTACTCCTACGCGCATAGTGCGTTCAGCGCGGCGGTACACGGCTGGTCGCTGAAGCAGCTTGTTGTGCTGAAATGGGCTGCCGGCATGGTGTTCACCGGTGCCATGCTCGTACTCACCATAGCCATGGCCCGCGTGCTTTTCGGCGACCATCGTTACCGCAAGGCATTGGTGGTCCTTACCGTATCCATTGGCACCCTCGCGTTCGTGCTACACTTAGGTGGAAGCGTACATCACGCCTTCGACCTGGTCTCGGTGAAGTTGCTGCACATGCTCCAATATCCGGGCATCCTGCTCTTCCTCTGGGTGGCTTCCATGTTGAAGCACCGCGCCGCCTAGATGCGCACCGGTTACCTTTGGCCGCTCTACCATGCAACGCGACAACACGATCATCGACCTGATCGCCCAGGAAAAATGGCGCCAGACCAAGGGCCTCGAGCTCATCGCCAGTGAGAACTACGTGAGCGACCAGGTGATGGAAGCCATGGGTTCGGTGCTCACCAACAAGTACGCCGAGGGCCTGCCCGGTAAGCGCTACTACGGTGGTTGCGAGATCGTGGATCAGGTGGAGAACATCGCCATAGACCGTATCAAGCAGCTTTTCGGCGCGGCGTGGGCCAATGTGCAACCCCATAGTGGTGCCCAGGCCAATGCAGCGGTCATGCTCGGCTGTATCAAACCAGGTGATACCATCCTCGGTTTCGACCTTAGCCATGGTGGCCACCTCACCCACGGCAGCCCGGTGAACTTCAGTGGCAAACTGTACCGGGCCACCTTCTACGGCGTACGCGAAGAGACCGGACGTGTGCATATGGAGGATGTGCGGGCCAAGGCACTGGCCGAAAGACCGAAGCTCATCATCTGTGGCGCCAGTGCCTACAGCCGGGATTGGGACTATGCCGGTTTCCGCGCCATTGCCGATGAGGTAAGTGCTTTGCTGATGGCCGATGTAAGCCACCCGGCAGGCCTGATCGCCGGTAAGTTGCTGAACGACCCACTGCCGCATTGCCACATCGTTACCACCACTACGCACAAGACGCTTCGTGGCCCGCGCGGCGGCTTGATCATGATGGGGAACGACTTCCCGAACCCGCTCGGCCTCAAGACCCCGAAAGGTGAGGTGCGCATGATGAGCGCTTTGCTGGATGGTGCCGTTTTCCCCGGAACCCAAGGCGGCCCACTGGAACATGTGATCGCCGCCAAGGCCGTTTCCTTCGGTGAAGCCTTGACCCCGGCATTCGTAGATTATGGCAAGCAAGTGATCGCCAATGCCAAGGTGATCGCCAACGGCTTGGTCGCACTCGGCTACAAGGTGATCAGCGACGGTACCGACAACCATAGCATGCTCATCGACATGCGCGGCAAAGGTGTGACCGGAAAAGAGGCGGAAGCCGCGCTGGGCAAGGTGGACATCACTGTGAACAAGAACATGGTGCCATTCGATACGCAGAGTCCATTCGTGACCAGCGGCATCCGTATCGGCACCCCGGCCATCACTACGCGTGGGCTGAAGGAGGCCGAATGCTCCCAGATCGTGCAGCTGATCGATGCGGCCATCACGCACCGCAACAACGACGCCGAACTGGATCGCATCCGCTTCCAGGTGGATGGCATGATGCGCTTGCGTCCCTTGTTCGCGATCTGAGCGCTAGCTTTTCTTCAGCACCAAGGCATAGCCGAAGGGATAGTCGTTGGCCGTTAAACGCGAAAGTTTCGCGCCCAGACCACCGCGTACGAACCATGTGGTGAAACCCTGTGCGGCCTTCGCCAATGGCCTGCCCACCAGCGGAACACCGCGCACCGTCTTGGAGAACAGGTCCGTCATGATCTCCGGTACACCGCCGATGGCTTCCAGCTCCACCACCGCGAAGCCCGCATCTTCGGTGATGGCACGTAACGCGTATTGCGTATAGCGGTAATAGTCGAAGGGCTGTTCGTGCAGCCCATAATAGAATGGTACGTTCATGATCACCTGGCCACCGGGCGCAAGGATCCGGTACATCTCCTTCACCAACCCTTCTGGCCTACGGATGTGCTCCAACACATCGGAAAGGATGATCGTATCGAAAGAGGCATCGGGATAAGCGATCGGCTGGTTAAGATCCTGCTCCTGATCCAAGTGCGGATTCGGATGCATGCTGTTGCCCCAATCCACACAGGTTATGCTGGTGACATGGTCCTTGTACGTGGCATAGAGCGGCACTTTGCCACAGCCCAGATCGATCAACCGACCACGCGCATACTTGGGCAGTGCGTGTTGGTAGAAGCGACCGATCAGATCCACCATCACACGGGATGCGATGCCGACAGCCTTCGGGTCACGAGAGCCTTCCAAACGGCCTTTCCGCAGCACGAACTTGCTGGGCTTCCACTGATCCACATTCCGCATGGCCGCGAAGTAACGGGCTTTCCATCATTGAGGGAGCCTTGCTGCTGAGGATGGACATCGTTCTCCCTCCCGGAACCAGATGGGATACACCACCAGGAACGCCAGCCCCATGTCCAAAATGCTGAACGCGAAGCCTGTGCCTAGGTGGAAAACCACACCAGCCCACATCCACCAGCGGCGTGTGGGTGTCCACCAGACCGCCACCGGGAACGTGAGTTGGAACACCAGCACGGCATAGTTCACTATGAAGGCCAGCCAAGACACACC
>JAEYWT010000258.1 GCA_023428865.1 Bacteroidota bacterium
ATGTCAATGGCTTTCTCCAAGAAGCGCCGACCCCTGTGAGCCAGGTTTCTGCGCCCGGTTGGTTCTAATGACAAAGCCCCTTTCGGGGCTTTGGGGTGGTAGACCGGGCTTGAACCGGCGACCTCCGGAACCACAATCCGGCGCTCTAACCAACTGAGCTACAACCACCATTTCCCATCACCGGAGCAATGGGGCCGCAAATATAGCGTGAAGTCCCCATCCCTGCGCCATTGCGCGGCGTACGGCGTACTTTTCGCCGCTCGCCTACGGGCATACAAGCTCATGACCAGCCGTGCGCCTGCATCTGGAACGGGAGGACCGCACATTCTGGTGATCCCCAAGTGGTGGCCGAACGACCGGGACCCGCAGTTGGGTGATTTCATCCGCAAACAGGTCCAAGCCGTTGCTCTCCACACGAACGTGACCGTCTTGTTGATCGAAGGCGTCAACTCCGGGCACCTCGGAAGCACCCGTGCCGATGCCGATGGTTTGGTGATCATCCGGAGCCGGTACAGCCAGAACAACACCCTGCCCAAGCCGTTACGCAAGCTGGTGAACCTGCACCGCTACTGGAAAGCGGCCATGTCGGGTTGGCGCATGGTCCTTCACGAGCGTGGCCTACCCGACCTCACGCATGTCCACATCCTGGTGCGCCCAGCGTTGGTGGCCCGTTGGATCAAGCGGAAACACGGTATCCCGTACATCCTCAGCGAACAGAGCAGTGAATACCTCGATGGCACCTACGCTCGAAAAGGCCCGATATTCCATGCGCTCAACCGCAGGCTCTTCGGCGAAGCAGCTACGGTAACGGCGGTTTCTGCCTGGCTGGGCGATGGCTTGAGGCGTCTTGGCCTCTGTGCGCGATACAAGGTCGTCCCGAACGTGGTGCCCGGGTTGGACCGGCCACTTCCCCATAACGGTGAGCCAGGCCATTTCATGGTGATCGCCGATCTGGTGGATCGCACCAAGAACGTGAGCGGAGTGATCCATGCCCTTGCCCTGGCCCGACAGGAAGAACCCGGGATGCACCTCACCATCATCGGCGATGGCCCGGATCGCAACATATTGCAGGAGTTAGTGGTCCAGTGCGGGCTTGAGGGAACCGTGGTCTTTCTCTGTCGCCTGCCGAACAGCGGAGTATTGGAACGGATCGCCCATGCTGGCGCGGTCATCATCAACAGTAATGTGGAAACCTTCAGTGTAGTGACCGGTGAAGCATTGGCCCAAGGCAAACCAGTGATCGCCACGCGTTGCGGGGGACCCCAAGGCTTTGTTTCGCCCGAGAACGGTGTGCTGATCGAGGTGGGTGACACGGCGGCGTTGGCAACAGCCATGTTACACCTGAAGAGACAAGCGGCCAACTACGATCCAGTAGTGATCAGAAGAAGTGTGAGCGATCGTTTCAGTCCCGAAGCCGTGGGAAGGGCGTTCGTAAGCGTGTATGAACGTACTTCGCAAGACAGCAAATGACATCGGTGAGAGAACTGCGGATCGGACTCTTGTGCCAAGGTGGGCGCTTACCACACTGGCAAGTGCAATGCATCAAGCACTTGCTGGAACAGCCCGGCGTAAGGCTGGCCGCCATCGCTCGCAGCGGCGAACCGCGCATGGATAGGCGTTTGCGCACCTTCTTCGAAATGCGGTTGGGCGTACTGCTGCAACCCACGGCAAGTGCCTTGACCGATGTAAGCGAATTGTTCGAGGAGATCACCGAACTCCGTTTCGAGCCGTCCAAAGGCATGGCGGAGAAGATGCGCGCCAGCGGAGCGAACGTGATCCTCTCCTTCCTTCCGAATGAACTGACCGACCAAGTGAAGGGCGACCTTCCGATCTGGCGCTTCGACTTTCAAGGCCATGGCTTGGACACTTACGGAGCACCGACCTTCCGCGCTTGGATGCTGCAACGCTCCCCCATTGCGGTGGACCTGGTGAGCAGCAATGGCGAACGAGTGCGCACCACCATCAGCGATCGCTCATGGACCGGCAAGTTGGACATGGACCGTGTGATGCTGGGCGCTGCTTGGCTACCCGTAGCCATGAGCCGCGCCTTCGGATCAGGCGGAGCACACGGGCTGGAGAAGGTGTCACGTGCAAGGGCTGCTGCGTTACCCATGCTCATTGCGCAATGGGTGAAGACAGAGTTCCAGACCACCTTCCGCAGCAAGAGAACAACAGGGCTTGCGGGCGAATGGAACATCGGCATCTATCCGCACCCGATCAGCAGTTTGTTAGAAGATAGCGGCAATACGAACGTGCGCTGGCTAAGCAGTCCGTCGCCCGGCAGTCACCGCTCAGAACCATTCGGTTTCCGTGGTGCGGATGGACAATTGAACGTGTTGTACCGGAAAAGCGAAGGGGTCAGCAAGCCTGATGTCATCGCTCGGATACGACCGAAAGGAGATGGTATCCTGAAGCGATCGCGCACCATGCTTTCCACGCTGGCACCCTTGGGGTATCCCTTCGCACTGCAACACGAAGGGCAGGTGTTGGTGATCGTGAGCTATCCACACCAGCAACGCACGGAACTCTTTAAAGTGGGTGACAACAACGATGCGTTGGACCATATCTGCACCTTGCTGGACCGCGCCATCATCAACCCCTCCTACGTGGAACACAACGGTCGCTCCTGGTTGTTCGGCACCGACCCTGATGCACCGGATGGTATCCTGCGCATCTTCCACGCACCGGCATTACAAGGACCGTACACAGCCCACGCACATTCGCCC
Source organism: Bacteroidota bacterium (assembly GCA_023428865.1). Taxonomy (GTDB): domain Bacteria; phylum Bacteroidota; class Bacteroidia; order Flavobacteriales_F; family PHOS-HE28; genus PHOS-HE28. The sequence goes on from JAEYWT010000258.1 coordinate 2,727, forward strand.
GTGAAGATCGCCGGCTCCGGTTGTCGTTCAGCAGGAAGCTTCTTCATCCACGCGGATTCCCTTTATCGCCCGTCGGTGGACAATTCCGACCCTGATGCGTCTAGCGTGATCTTCAACCGTATCATTGAACTTACGCCGGAACGCTTCGAGGAAGAACCCGTGCGCGTATTCTCCGGCTTCCCTGCAAGCTTCTACAACAAAGGCATACGCACCGTGTGCGACATGGGGTCCATCACCTTGGTGGATGGCCTGCGCCCGGCACCGGAAGCGCAGGAGCTGGAAGCGGAAGGCAGTTCCAGCCAACGCAAGCAAAAGGACTACACCGAAGAATGATCCGCCCGGTGATCGGTACCGTTGGTGCACGGGTGCTGATCACCCTGGCCAACGTACTGTTGGTGGCCTTAGCCGGAAGACAGCTCGGCGCAGCTGGGCTCGGCACGATCAGCCTTCTGGTCCTCGGCATCACCCTCATCTTGATCATGGCGCATGTGATCGGTGGAGGTGGGTTGGTTTATGTGGTACCCCGATCGGCTATCACCGCGGTACTGAAGCCCACCTACCTCTGGGCCTTGCTCACCGGTGTAGTGGCCTTGGTGCTGGCCCACTTGATCCCCTTGGTACCGCAAGGATTCGCGATCCACGTGGTGGCGCTAGCCGTGTTGCAGGCGTTCAACAGCATCCACCTCAACATCATGGTGGGGCGCGAACGCATCGGCTTACAGAACACCTTGTTGGTGGTGCAGAACATCATTCACCTTGTAGCCTTCGGCATCCTATTGCAATGGAATGGTGCGCAGGTGATGGATTACGTATGGGCGAGCTATCTCGCCTTTGGGGCAACCGTGATCACGTCGGCGCTCTTCATCTGGAGCTGGCGGATGAACGAACAGCCGAAACTTGCGCCTGGTGCCTTTCAGGCGTTGTTGAAGCAAGGTGGTATCGGTCAAGTAGCGAACCTGTTCCAGCTCTTCAACTACCGCGCGGCGTATTACCTGATCGAAGCCTTCCGTGGCACTTCGGCCTTGGGTGTTTATAGTGTGGCCACGCAGCTTTCCGAAGGTGCTTGGCTGGTGCCGAAGAG
>JAEYWT010000259.1 GCA_023428865.1 Bacteroidota bacterium
GCGAGAAGTACATGCCCAAGGGTGGCCCCGATGGGGGCGATGGCGGTCGTGGTGGCCACATCATCGTTCGCGGCAACGCACAGCTCTGGACCCTGTTGCACCTGCGTTATACCAAACACGTGATCGCCAAGGATGGCGAGGTGGGCAGCAGCAACCAGTGCAGCGGCCGCAGTGGCGAAGACCAGATCATCGAACTGCCGTTGGGAACGGTGATCAAGGATGACGAGACCGGTGAGGTCCTTGGCGAGGTGACCCAGCACGGCGAGGAGCGTATCCTCTTCAAAGGTGGCCGCGGCGGATTGGGCAACCAACACTTCAAGACCAGCACCAACCAGACCCCACGCTACGCCCAACCCGGCGAACCCGGTATTGAGAAATGGGTGATCATGGAGCTGAAGGTGCTCGCCGATGTAGGCCTTGTCGGTTTCCCCAATGCCGGCAAGAGCACCCTGCTCAGCGTGATCACCGCCGCCAAACCGAAGATCGCCGATTACGCCTTCACCACCCTTACACCCAACTTGGGGATCGTACCTTACCGCGATCACAAGAGCTTCGTGATGGCCGATATACCCGGTATCATCGAAGGAGCTTCGGAAGGAAAGGGCCTCGGCTTGCGCTTCCTGCGCCACATCGAACGCAACAGCGTGCTGCTCTTCATGATACCAGCCGATAGTACCGATGTGAAGAAGGACTTCGATGTGCTGCTCAACGAGCTGCGGCAGTATTCACCCGAACTGCTGGATAAAGACCGTGTGCTGGCCATTACCAAATGCGACATGCTCGATGAAGAGATGATGAAGCAGATGGCAAAGGACCTGCCCAAAGGCGTGGACCATGTCTTCATCAGCAGTGTGGCCAACATCGGTCTGGATACCCTGAAGGACAAGCTCTGGAAGAAACTACACGGCAGCTTTCCGGCCGATAGCCCCGCCTGATCCATGCTGGAGAACCTGGAAGCCCTCGACCGTTCGGCCTTCCTGGCGATCAATGGTTGGCATACCCCTTGGGCCGATCAGCCCATGCTGCTGGTGAGCGAAATGGCCTTCTGGTTCCCGCTCTACCTGCTCTTCTTCTTCCTGATCCACCGTCGGTTCGGATGGCGAGGTCTGTTTTGGTCCGTTCCCGTGATCGGTGCCATGATCCTGTTCAGTGATAAAGGTTCGGTACTGCTCTTCAAGGAAACCGTGCAACGGTTGCGACCTTGCCACGAGCCCAGCCTACAAGGCTTGGTGCATTTGGTGAAGGAGGGGTGTGGTGGCCGTTTCGGTTTCGTTTCATCGCACCCCAGCAACCATTTAGCTATCGCACTTTTCATGATAGGCGTGCTCGGCGGCACACCGCGCTGGGCAATTCCGCCGCTGCTTGTTTGGGCTTCGCTCGTCGCTTACAGTCGCGTTTATCTCGGGGTGCACTACCCGGGCGATGTGCTTGTTGGTGCGCTCTACGGAGCCTGCATCGGCGCCATTTTCGCGGTGGTCTTCCGTAAGGTGTTGCGCGCTTCAACGAGCATGACCGCATGAAGCATCATTCCCAGATCCTCTTCGCTCGTGCGCGCTTGGGGTCACCTCTTCGTTCCTTGCTTTGTTTGCTGCCATGAGAACCCTACTACTGTTCCTCTCGCTCTGGTCTTTTTCCAATTCTGTCCTGCACGCGCAGGTTGACAAACGCACCAAGCTCGCCGGTGATGGTGCTTCGCAACCCAATAACACCGAAACTATTTCCAAGGAACCCGTGCGCAAGGATCCAGCCTGGGCCCAACCGCCGCGGTTGGTCGTGGGGATCGTGGTGGATCAGATGCGACCGGATTATATCTACCGCTATTGGGACAATTTCTCCAATGGCGGTTTCAAACGTCTGGTGGGCGACGGTGCCTTCCTACGCAACACGCACTTCGACTATGTGCCCACGCACACCGCACCCGGACATGCCAGTGTGTATACAGGCACCACGCCCATGCACCATGGCATCGTAGCGAACGACATGTATGATCGGGTCAAAGGTGCCGGCTTCTACTGCGTGCAGGACGATGCTGTTTCCGGCGTTGGCGCTGTGGGATACAAAGGACAACGTTCACCACTCAACCTGCTCTCCGGCACCCTGGCGGATGAGCTGGAGCGAGTTACCGATGGCCGCTCCAAGACCATTGGTGTGGCCATGAAGGATCGTGGTTCCATTCTACCCATTGGCCGCACCGGCGATGCCGCTTATTGGTTCTTCGAAGGCACCGATGGCTATTTCGCCACCAGTACCTGGTACATGAACACCTTGCCGCGTTGGCTGCAAGAGTTCAACGCGCGTGGCTTGGCGAAGAAGTATCTGCAGGAACAGTGGGATCTGTTGTTGCCGGTGGAACGTTACCACATCGGCCTACCCGACGACAATGTGTATGAGGAACCGCTGGCAGGTTCGGCGAAGGCCACCTTGCCCATGGACGTGAAGGCCATGTACGAAGCCGCCGGTCGTAGTACGGTACTGCTGCGGTTCATACCGGCAGGGCTCACCTACACGACCGATATGGCACTGGCAGCCATGGATGGCGAAGGTTTGGGACAGGATGAGCACACCGATCTGCTCGCCATCAGCTATGGTGCCACGGACGAGCTTGGCCACGAAATGGGACCACGTGCGTTGGAGATCGAGGATATGTACCTCCGACTGGATCGTGAATTGGAGCGACTTTTCAAAGCGTTGGATGAGAAGGTCGGCAAAGGCAACGTGACCGTTTTCCTGACCGCTGACCATGCAGCGGTGGATGTTCCTGCCTACCTGCGCGATAAGAAGGCCAGTGCCGGTTATGTGGATGCGACCGATCTGGTGGCCCGCGTGAATGTTGCCCTCACCGCGCAATTCGGATCAGGCAACTGGGTGCGTAAACGGGTGAAGGAACAGCTCTTCCTGAACGATTCGCTGATCACGGCGAAGAAGCTGGATAGGGCAGTGGTACAACGTGCCGCCGCCGATGAATTGTTGAAGCACCCGCTTGTTTCGGATGCCATCACCGCGGCCGATCTAGCCCGCAACACCTACGACACGGGCTTGCGCAGGAACATCCAACGCGGCTTCATGCCCATACGCAGCGGCGATGTGTGTTATGTCATGCGTCCATCCTACCTCTCGAAGTATCCGGGCATGAGCGAGCGCGGCACCGATCACGGTTCTTCGTGGAACTACGATACGCATGTGCCGGTACTGTTCATGGGTGCCGGTATCAAACCCGGTGAGGTGGTGCGGCGCACGTCGATCACGGATATCGCACCCACCTTGGCCATGATCATCGGTTGTGCCTTGCCCGATGCGGCTACAGGCGAGCCTGTTCCGGAGGTGATCCGATAGAACGGTTAAGATCGCTGTTGAGAACCCGTGCCGCTTGGTGGTTCACCGTGTACGATGTCGGCCGTATGTTTCGGCATGCTTCACCACCACCGCCCGGTCTTTGAACAACCTTTCGAACTCTGGCGCGATGCGGGTATCCTGCGCTTTGTACTGGCCGCTGGAGCGCAGGTGGATTTGCCGCATATGAAGGAGTTCATCCGTTTGGTGGCCGCACTCGACCGCTCTGGTAATGCGCCCGTGCTGATGGAGTTGCCCGCGCACGTGCAGGTGGCCGATGATGCTCGGGCCTTGCTGCGTAGGGTCTGTGGCTCCCAAGGCCATCCCGTGGCGGTGTTGGTGGCCGATGCCGGTGGCCGTGCCCTGGCCGAAATGTTCAAATACGTGGAACGTCCGGCTTTCCCATTCAAGGTCTTCGAAGACCGCGGTTCCGCTGAACGATGGGTGGCCGATCGCCGCGTTTTATCCTCCGTGCCCAGCGCTGCTGAGGCGGATCGTTGAGATCTTTCGGCCCGATCCACTGGACTCGCCTTCACCAGCCCGGTAGTTTCGTGCCGTGAAAAGTCGCGAAGTGCTATGGTCGGCCGTTGTGTGCTTGGGTTTCCTCCCAAGTAGCACCCTCGCGCAGTCCGCATTGCAGCTTACTGGAGAAAGTGCTGGGTCGAGCGTGATCGTTGAAGGTCGCTCAGACGACCCGGATGCTCCCGATCCCTTGTTCCAAGCGGTTTGGCGCAGTGTGCCAGGCGCTTCGGCCCAATTCCAGATCCAACGCACCGCAGAACCGGATGCCAACACGCGTCTCATGCTTGATCGATTGTTGGAAGCAGGTATCGGGGCATACCTCGATTCGCGCGTTCACTTCACCAAACAGGGCGTGGTGAGCGATGTGCCTAGCACACAGCTCGTGGCGGAGATCGATGCTATGGTGAATGCCGCCGCCCGTGACTTAGGCGGTGCAACAGCGTTCGGTGGCCTCAGTCAGTCCACACGCATGCAGCTTTCCCGGCTCACGCATATCGATTGGAGCCAGGCACAGCATGGCGTAGATGCCGGAGAGGATCAAGACAAGTACTTGGCCATCTACTACTACGTGCGCACGCAGCGCGAAGAACTGGAGCGACAGATGCGTGCTGACCTGTTGCCGCTGGCCAGTGTGGCGGTGCTGGGCAATGGAGTAGCCGAACCCGGATCGCAGGTGCGGATCAATTCTACCTGTGGCACTGTGTTCGATGAGGAGAATTACCTCTGCGCGCTCGATCTCCAGTTGGCTGATACTGGCGGCGGTGGCCTCGATCCTGAGCTGGGGGAAAGGTTGATGTTGGCGATGAAGGAACGTGCTGTGAACCCGCCAGCGGATACGCCGGAGGTGGTGCAACAGAAAGTGCGCAAACGTGATCGCTGGTTGAAAGCCGAACTCGATGCCATCAACGACCGCATCGATCAAATGGATCAGCGTAAGGAGTTGTGGGCCATCCGTGATCGTATGGAAGATATCGAGGATCGGCTCACCGGTCTGGAACTCGAAGTACGCGACGTGAACAAGGAGGTCGTACCGGAGAATCCTTCTGCGGACCTGAGCGAACTGGTCGGGCGGAACATCACCATACGCTTCACCCGAGGCTCCGTGCGGCTCGATGCGGAACACCGCGTCCTCCTCAACGAGGTTTTCGAACAACTCGCACGTACACCCCAACATCGGGTGCTAATTACCGGATACAGTGATCGCAGTGGTGACCCCACCTCCAACCTGTACCTGAGTGAACAACGCGCACGCGCCGTACGGAGTTACCTCCTACAACGAGGCATCCAAGCCGAACGCCTTATGGTGAATTTTTACGGCGACAGCCGAAGTGTGAGCCGCGACCCCAGTGAGCGTAGGGTGGAAGTGGAGTGGATCCGCTGAAGATCCAGAGTACGCTTAATTCTCCACCGGCTGCTCGCTGATCACCACCGCAGGGCCACGCTGCATCCGGAATAGCACCTCGAACTGTACGCCAGGCTCGGTGAGCATGTGGAACGAGCCATCGAGCTGCTCGCTCAAGGCTTCTACGATCTCCAACCCAAGTTTGCCCGCACCCTGCAGGCCGCCATCGGGTATGCCCCGGCCGTTGTCCTTTACGATCAGGCGGTGTAGATCTCCTTCCACCGCGCGCACCTTGATCTCCAC
>JAEYWT010000309.1 GCA_023428865.1 Bacteroidota bacterium
TATGTGGTGTGAGCAGTACCCGGTCGTGCTGCATCATCCGAAGATAGCTATGCTGGTCAATGGATGCATCGAGCCCATCCAGTTCGGGACGTTCGAACTCCAGCACATCCAGTGCGGCGGCATGCACACGACCGTTGTCTATCGCGTCCAGCAAGGCTTTCGTATGCACCACGGCACCGCGCGAAGTGTTCAGGAACCAGATCGGCTTCTGCAGCTTCGCGAAGAAAGCTTCGTCCGCGTAATGTTCCGTTTCATCGGTCTTCGGCAGGTGCAGGCTGATCACATCACTGATCGTAAGCAGCTCTTCGAGGTCCACTTCTTCCACTCCATTCCCGCCAAAGCCATGCTTGTATCTATCGTGCGCAACGATGCGGACTCCGAACCCACGCAACTTCTCGGCGAAAGCACTGCCCATCTGCCCGAAGCCGATGATGCCAACGGTCTTTCCGCTGAGGTCCGTGCCTCGCAACGCTTCGCGCGGCCATGATCCCGCACGCACCGCCACATTAGCCGGTACAAGGATCTTCAGTAGGGCCAGCAAGAGCATCACGGAAGTCTCGCCCACACCATCGCGATTGCCCTCTGGCGAATTGAGTACGATGATCCCTTTCTCCTTGCAATGTGCTTGATCGATGTTCTCCAACCCTGAACCCACACGCGCAACGAATTTCAACTGCGGTGAACGGTCCATCGTGGCAGCATCGATGCGTTTGCTCCGCACCACAAGCCCTTCCAACTGAGGGCGCTCCTCATTTTGTTGCCGCTCGCTCATCGTATGCAACACCGAGCAGCTATGCCCAGCAGCTTCCAACCGTTGTTGAAGCACGGGATGGATGCTGTCCACGATGCCGATACGCATGGTCAGGAGAGTATGCCGTACATCAAGTGGCCTACGGTGAAGTAGGTGAGCAGGCCGAAGATGTCGTTCAAGGTGGTCACGAATGGTCCGGTCGCCAGGGCCGGGTCCACCTTCAAACGGTCCAGCAACAAGGGGATCACCGTGCCGAACATGGCGGCAGTGAGGATCACGGTGAAGAGCGCGATACTTACTGTGTAGGTCAACGCCTGCGTTTGTTCCAGGGCGAAGTTGATCGCGAAGATGGCTGCTCCACATACCAGCGCGGTGAGCAGGGCAACACGCATCTCTTTCCACATGCGGGTGAGCAGGTTCACGTTCACCATGCTGCCAGAAGCCAGGCCCTGCACCACGATCGCGGAGGATTGTACACCTACGTTGCCAGCTGTAGCCGCGATCAACGGCATGAAGAAGGCCATGGTGGGGTCTATCCTCAGTTGGCCTTCGTATTGCGCGATGATTCGCGAGGTCACGATACCTCCGGCGAGACCGATGAGCAGCCAAGGCAAGCGCGCACGTACCTGCACCAAGGGGCTATCGGTTGCATCCACGTCTTCACTGATACCACTGGCGAGCTGGTAGTCTTCGGTGGCCTCCTCGCTCATTACGTCCATCACGTCATCGAACGTGATGCGGCCCACTAGCGTACCGCTCTTGTCCACTACGGGCAACACCACCACGTCGTACTTCTTCATCCGCTGCACCACATCCTCCACATCCGTATCGGTGGTCACGGAGAATACTTCGGTCTCAGCGATATGCTTGATCAGCGTACGTGTGCTCTCTGCACTGAACAGCAGGTCCTTCAACGGAAGGATACCGCATAGCCGTTCGTCCTTGTCCACTACATAGATGGTGTACACATGGTCCACTTCCGATGCCTGGCGCCGCATTTCTACGATGGCACGGGCCACGGTCCAGTCGGTGCGCACGCTTACGAGTTCCTTGGCCATGAGGGCACCCGCGGTGCCTTCGGCGTAGGTGAGCAGTTCTTCGATGTCTTCCCGGTGTTCAGGGTCATCGAGCAAGGCGATCACCTCGCGCTGCTTGTCCTCGCTCAGGTCGGCCATCACGTCGGCCGCATCGTCGGAGTCGATATGCTCCAACACGTCCTCGGCGATCTCGCGGCTGGTGAGCGAGTTCAGCAGGTCTTCCCGCAGCTCCTCGTGCAGCTCCAACAACACTTCCGCCGCCACTTCACTATCCAACAGGCGATAGACGTACACCGCATCGTCCAACTGGAGCTGGTCCATGATGGTACCGATGTCCGCAGGATGCAGGTCGTGCAGTAGCGTCTGGATGGCCGAATCACGCCCTTGCGCCACATCGGCCCGCAGGGCTTCCAGTTGGGTGCGGGTAAGATCGATGGACATGCGTTCTTCGGTGCTTGCAGAAGCGGAGCGGCTCCTTTTTCAAGCTGGCGCGAAGCTACGAAAGTGGCAAGGGTCGGGCTAGTCCTTACACGACAGCGTGAGGTCTATGAAATCCTGCACGGAGAGCTGCTCCGCGCGTTTGCCTGCATATTCCGATGGCACTCCACTGGGCAACTCCTTGAATCCCTTCAGGGCATTGGACAGGGTCTTGCGGCGTTGGTTGAAGGCGGTCTTCACCAATCTTTTGAAGAGGGCCTCGTCACACGGCATCGCTTGTACCGTGTTGCGTTTCATGCGCATCACCGCGCTGCGTACTTCCGGCGGCGGAATGAAGGCCTCGCGTTCCACGGTGAAGAGCATCTCCATGTCGTACCACACCTGCGCTAGCACGCTGGTGATGCCATAGGTGCGACTGCCGGGCCCGGTGCAGATGCGGTCCGCCACTTCCTTCTGGAACATGCCTACCATTTCCGGGAATCGGTCGCGATGCTCGAGTATCTTGAAGACGATCTGGGTGCTGATGTTGTATGGGAAATTGCCGATCACGGCGATAGGCCCATCGGTGATCGAGTCCGGATCCATGCGCAGGAAATCGCTTTCGCGCACTTCGATCCCGGGGTAGGTGTGTTCCAGGTAGCGGACCGATTCGGTGTCCACTTCGTAGCAGACCAATTCGGTATCCGGTCGATGCACGAGGTGCTTGGTGAGTGCTCCGGTGCCCGGTCCCACTTCGATCACATGGTGGTAGCCGCCGTGCCCGGTCAGGCTTTCAGCAATGCGCCGCGCGATGTCCTCTTCCTTGAGGAAATGCTGACCGAGATGTTTTTTCGCGCGAACCTGCATCAGATGGTATGCAACACCTCCAGCAATGTTCTGAAGGCTGCGAACTTGCCACCGTAGTGCGTTTGGGTCTCGGCCTGTAGGCGCGGCGCGTGTTGGTCGCGGTAGCGCTCGTAAGTGGCCATGTCCGCGCAGGTGTATTGCACGGCGTAGGTGATCCCGCCTTCATCATCGGCCAGCACGCGGCAGATGCGACTGTCGAGGAAAAGCCCGGTAGCCATCACATCCGGGATGTGCGTGTGCTTCATCCATTCCAACCATGCGGCGTGTACGTCGTTGTCCACGTTGATGGTGACGTTGTAGATGATCATGACTATTGCGTTGGCACGGGTGGTTCAGGTGGCGCTTCGAGGTTGTCGCCACGTAATTTGCGGAAGCGATCGCGAGCTTCGGGAACGAAGATGCTGCCGGTCTGTTCGAAGAGCAGCCGTTGGTAGATCGCCTTGGCTTTCTCCGGATCGTTGAGCCTGTCCTCGTACAAAATGCCGAGGTCCAGCAACGCATTGTCAACGAGGATGTCCAGCGGATAGAGCTCCAGCAGTTTGTTCAGTTGCATGGCGGCTTCATCGTACCGGTGTCGAGCGTAGGCGATGCGGTACCGCTCGTACAGGATGTCGTCGCCCAGGGAATGTCCGGGGTAGGCTTCCGTCAAGGAGTCCAGCACCCCGAGCGCTTCGTCATATCGGTGTTGGAAACGCAGCAGTTCGGCCCGTGCGAAGTAGCTCAACGGAACGCTGTTGCTGTCCAGCCCGAGGTTGTCCGTTATGCGCAGGGAGAGTTCCATGGCATCGTTCGCGATCAATTTGCTGGTGCTCGATTTCAAGACCTGCAACTGCGCCTGTGCCCAAAGGAAATCGCCCGAATAGAAGGACACCTTGGCGTTTCGCAAGCGCGCCTCGTGGCCCAGCATGTCGTATTTGAAATCGAGGTCCACTTGGGAGTAGAGCAATGAGGCTTCCCACACATTGCCGTCCAGCAAGTACACGTCGCCTAGGTCGAGTTTCAGTTGTGCCTTGGTCTTCGGATCGATCGTTGGTAGTGCAATGCCTTCTTCCAATAAGGTCACCGCACCCGCATGGTCGTTCAGGTAGTAGGCTTTCAGGTGGGCCCGATCGCGGAGTAGGTCAATGGTGTTCGGCTTCAGCCCGAGTTCGGTAATGGTGCTCGCCGCACGCTGGTCCAGGTCTTGCAGTTCGTCGAGCTTCGGTTCAGCCTGATCGGTCAGTTGGTCATAACGTGTTCGAACAGCACCGATGCGTGCTTGGATGTAGTTGGCATCATTGCGAGCCAAGCTGAGCACGTATTCGTAGCACTTGTAGGCCGTTGCATGATCGTCGTTGGAGAGCGCGATGCGGGCAAGGTCCATCAGGCGGGCACCGCCCTCGTCGAAACGCTTGTCCATGGCTTTGCTCTGCACGAAGGCGCTGTTGAGGTCTTTCTGCTGGATGTACATCCAGATGAGCAGGTCGGGGAAGATGGTGCGCTGCGGATCCTTTTGGATGCGCCGCAAGAGCTCGGTGCGTAGGATCTCGGATCGCTCGTCGGCCAGGGTGAAGTCGATGGAGCGTGAGAGTGCGTTCTGCACGGCCTGTATGTAACCTTCATTCACTGCGAGAAGATCCATGTAAGCCGAAACCATCTTCGCCGTATTCCCTTTGGCGCCATACAACCCGGCGATCTCGTATGCGAAGGATTGGCCTGCTGGCAATGTGCGGCCACCGCGTTCATAGGCTTCAATTGCTCGGTCCAGTTCGTTGGCCTGTTGGAAGGCATTGGCCACGGTGCGGATGTTGTTCTGATCGCTCCCCATCTGCTTCAAGGCCTTGTCGTATTCCTTGTTGGCCTTGTCCGCTTCACCACTGGCCTTGTACACACCGCCGAGGTCGATGTAGTAGCGCGCCTCGTTGTCGCTCCGTCGCAGCTGGTCCTTCACGAGTTTCTCGGCCCCATCAAGATCGTTCAGGGCCACGTAGCTTTTCAGCAATTGCTCGTAGTAGTAGGTGTTGGGCTGTTTGCGGTGGATCTTCTCGTAGTAGAGGATCGCCTTGGCATAGTCGCCTTGCTGGAAGTACTGTGCAGCCAGTTGCTCGTCGGTGCCCGGTTGGGCATGTGCAACGGACAGGGTGACCAACGCGAGGAACAGCAGCAGGATCCGGTGCATCATCGGCGTGGTCGGCGTTTCGGTAGGGTATCGGCAAGCAGGCTGTCCACCGTAAGTTGTAGTTGCAGTGAGCGCCCGGTGGCTTGGTGGTTCTCGATCACCAACAGCAGGTTCTTCTCGGCCTGTTCGGCAGATCGGGTTTCCTGCCGCATCGCATTCACGATCTCGTCTTCCTGCAACGCGCCCTGTACGATGTCGCTCCGTAAGCGTTTCAACCGCGCCGTACTTTCCGCGATATGCTGCAGGGTGGCTTGATGATCCATCCCGCGCCGACCGGTTTCGCGCAGTTCCACGAACTGGGCACCGAGTTGAGCGGCCGTAGCCTTGTCCAAGGTGTCGTTGAAGCGGCGTAGGAAGAGTCCACGTGTTCGCTGAAGGACCGAATCCGCCTTGGCATAGCGCTGCGTGTCCAGTTCGTTCAGGGTAAGGCGTGCGGCTTCCATGGCGGTGATCAGGCTATCCACGGTGGCAAGCTGCTGCGGATCGGCGGCACGTCGGCATGAGGATATCGTGGTACTTGCTACCAACGCTACCAGACCAGCCAACAGTATGCCACGCTTCATCGGCTCACTTAGTGATCATGGCGAAGCCCGTATACGGTTGCAAGGCTTTCGGTATGCGGATGCCTTCGGGCGTCTGGTTGTTCTCCAGCAACGCAGCTACGATCCGTGCCAGTGCCAGCGCACTGCCGTTCAAGGTATGCGTCAGACGATTTTTCTTGTCCTCTTTGAATTTCAACTTCAAGCGGTTGCTCTGGAAGGTCTCGAAGTTGCTGATGGAGCTCACCTCCAACCAACGTTTCTGCGCGGCGCTGTACACCTCCATGTCATAGGTCATGGCGCTGGCGAAACCCATGTCGCCACCGCAGAGCAACAACTGGCGGTAGGGTAGCTCCAATGCGCGTAACAGGCCTTTCACATGTTCCACCATTTCCTCCAGAACGGCATAACTGTTCTCGGGTTTTTCGATGCGTACGATCTCCACCTTGTCGAACTGGTGTACGCGGTTCAAGCCACGCACGTGTGCGCCATAGCTACCCGCCTCGCGGCGGAAGCAGGGTGTGTAGCCCACCAGCTTGATCGGCAGTTGCGCGGCATCCAGGGTCTCGTCGCGGTAGAGGTTGGTGATGGGCACTTCGGCCGTGGGGATCAGGTACAGCCCATCTGCCGTTGCGTGGTACATCTGCCCTTCCTTATCCGGCAACTGTCCTGTGGCGAAGGCGCTGGCCTCGTTCACCATGTGCGGCGGAATGATCTCGCGGTAGCCGGCTTCCGTAGCCTTATCCAGGAAGAAGGCGATGAGCGCGCGCTGCAGCTTGGCACCTTGGCCGCTGTATACCGGGAAGCCAGCCCCGGTGAGCTTCACTCCCAAGTCTAAGCTGAAGAGCTCGTATTGCTCGGCCAGCTCCCAGTGCGGCTTTGCGCCTTCGTGCAACGTGGGCACGGTCCCTTCTTCCATCACCACGGTGTTCTCCTCGGGGGTCTTACCCTCGGGCACCTTTGCGTTGGGCGCGTTGGGGATGGTGCAGAGGTGGTCGTGCAGAGCTTTTTCAGCGATGTCGAGTTTCTCTTTCAGCGCTGCCGTGGTGGCTTTCAGTTCAGTGGTGCGGGCGCGTGCAGCTTCAGCTTCCTCCTTCTTGCCGCCTTTCATCAATTCGCCGATGGTGCGGCTAAGGCCGTTCAGCTCGTTCAGTCGCGCATCCAGCTCGGTCTGTGTGGAGCGGCGTGCATCGTCCAGTGTGCGCGCGGTATCCAGTAGCGCCTTCGCGTCGATGTTGCGCTTGGTAAGGCGCTGTTCGGCCTCTTCACGTTGCTCTCTCAGGAAATTCAGCTCCAGCATGGGTGTCCGATCGTTCTTGGGTAGGTAAAGGTAGACGGCTTCACGGAGGCTACGGCGTGCGGTCGCCACTTGCCATCAACAGGAAGTAGGTTCTTGAGGTGTGACAACGAAAAAGCCTCCCCGACAAGTCGAGGAGGCTTTTGTGACTTGTCGTTCCGTGCTTAGTTCTTCGACTCAGCAGGCATCACGCTCACCACACTGCGGTCGCCACGCTTCTTCTGGAAGGTAACGATACCGTCGGCGGTAGCGAACAGGGTGTGGTCCACACCAATGCCCACGTTCTTGCCGGGGTGGTGCTTGGTACCACGCTGACGCACGATGATGTTTCCTGCGATGGCTTCCTGACCACCGAACAACTTGATGCCGAGTCGCTTCGAGTGCGATTCGCGACCGTTCTGGGTACTGCCTTCACCTTTCTTGTGTGCCATGGCTTCCTTGGATTGTAACCCCGGGCTTTACCCGGAGTCGCGTTGGGTCTTGGATTACTTGTCGTCTTTTTTCGGAGCGGCCTTCTTGGCAGCGGCTTTTTTCGGAGCGGCTTTCTTGGCTGGGGCGGCCTTCTTGGCGGCTTTCGCTGGAGCGGCTTCTTTCTTGGCGGCTACTTTCTTCGCCTTCGGCTCGGCGGCCTTCACGGCTTTGGGCGCGGGAGCGGTGCTCTTGCTGGCGTCGAACTTCTCGCCTTTGCCCAGGATCGCTTCGATCCACAGCTCGGTGAGGTATTGGCGGTGGCCGTTCATCTTCTGGTAGCCCTTGCGGCGCTTCTTCTTGAAGACGTGTTCCTTGTCGCCCTTGCCATGGCTGAGGACCTTCGCGCTGATGCGGAAGACGTCCTCTTTCGGGGTACCTACGTTGATGGTCTTGCCGTCGCTTACGAGCAGGACGTTGTCCAGTTCTACGTGCTTGCCTTCTTCAGCTTCCAGGCGGTGCACTTTCAGCTTCTGGCCCTTGCTCACTTTGAACTGCTGGCCGGCGATATCTACGATGGCGTACATGGTCGTTCCTCGGAAATGGGCTGCAAAGGTAATGGATCGTATGGAACTGACAAGCCCCGGTTGAAAAGACGTAAACGCCTGTTCTTCCGGGGCTTGGTCTAAAGTAGTGTAGACTACAGCTTGAACGCCTTCTTCACCACATCCACGGCATTCAGTTCCTCCCAAGGGAACAACTTCACTTTCACCGTGGCTTTTTGGTTCGCGTTATTGAAGGTCTTGGTCACCACCTTGCTTTCGCGGCCCATGTGCCCGTAGGCTGCGGTCTCACTGTAGATGCGGGTGCGAAGAGCGAAACGCTGCTCGATGAAGTAGGGGCGCATGTCGAACTGCTTCAGGCCGCTGATCGTCTTCGCGATCTGGCCGTCGGTGAGCTTCACCTTGCTAGTGCCATATGTATTAACGTAGAAGCCGACCGGCTTGGCCACACCGATGGCATAGGCCACCTGTACGAGCACTTCATCGCACACACCAGCAGCAACGAGGTGCTTGGCTACGTGACGGGCCGCGTAGGCCGCACTGCGGTCCACCTTGCTGGGGTCCTTTCCGCTGAAGGCGCCACCACCGTGCGCACCCTTAC
>JAEYWT010000315.1 GCA_023428865.1 Bacteroidota bacterium
CTGTTCCGTTGAACATGGCGATACCGCTCACCGAACTGAAGCCACCCGCGGCCCAGTTGGTCAGGTTCACCTGCGTCATGTTGATGTTGATGATGCCGCTCTTCTTCCAGCCATCGGGCAGAGTATCGGCCTCTGCACGGGCCTGCATGGTGGCGGCCGATGCATCGCGCGCGCCCTTGTCCACATCGTTCTGGGACATCGCAGGCAGGGCAACGGATAGGGTGAAGAGTATAGGGAGAGCTCGTTTCATGGTTCTTGGCGTAATGTGTAGGTGGTTCCTATTCGCGCTGCGAAGGAACGGACTTTACTCTTGTTTGGTGGTGACGTTCATGCTCGGTTTCGGTCCGCTGATACCGGCAGCCTGCAGTGCGGTTATGCCTTGTTCCAGGATCCCGAAGTACACGGTCCAATAGTCTTTGGGGTCGCACCAAGGGCGCACGGCCAGTTCGATGCCTTCCAGGTTCAGCTTGCTCACGGTCACGCTAGGTGCGGGTTCTTGCAATACGAGGGCGTTCTTCTTCATCACCTCCTCCAGCACGTTGCGCACCTTCTCCAGCGATTCGCCGTAGGCCACGCCCATGGTCAGGTCCACCCGCATGCGACCATCGGCACTGTAGTTGATGATGTTGCCGTTGGCCATGGCTCCGTTGGGGATGATGGCCGTCTTGTTCTCTGGAGTAAGAAGGATGGTTGTGAAGATCTGGATCTCCTTCACCGTGCCGAGGATGCCTTGTGCCTCGATCAGGTCACCCACTTTGTAGGGTTTGAAGAGCAGGATCAACGTGCCACCGGCGAAGTTGGCCAGGGTGCCTTGCAAGGCCAGACCAACCGCCAGACCCGCCGCACCAACAATGGCCACGAAGCTGGTGGTGGCCACCCCCATCATCTG
The DNA here is from genome assembly GCA_023428865.1 of Bacteroidota bacterium. GTDB lineage: Bacteria > Bacteroidota > Bacteroidia > Flavobacteriales_F > PHOS-HE28 > PHOS-HE28. The sequence continues at coordinate 890 of JAEYWT010000315.1, forward strand.
GATGGCGGTGAGGAAGAGCAGCACACGCAACGAAATGGTGACCAAACTGTGCAGAAAGCGCTTCAACGTAGGCTCCACTCCGCGCCGGTCCAGCACCTTATTGAGCAAGCGGGCCAGCATGCCGATGAGCATGGAGCCGATCCACAGAACGATCAGCGCCTTCAGCACTTTGGGCGCGTATTGAACGATCAGGTCCATTCCCTTCTGGCTCCAGGTGGTCAGTTGGGTAACGGGTTCGGCTAGTACTTCGGGTTCCATATTGAGGTGGTAGGTTGGTGTTGAACGAATGATCAGGCAAAGGGGGCCTTGTGGTGCGAAGCGCGTTCTTCATCCGCCTCTTTCGGGATGGAAGCTCCAACATGCTTTTCGTTCAGCACCTCGATCCGCTCGGTCACAAGGCGGCGGCTCGGTATCATCACCACCCGATCCTTCATGCGCAAGGTCATGCTTACGCTATCGATCCGCTCGATCACGCCCTCATCCTCTCCGATCCGTACGGTCATTCCCGGTTTGAAACGCTCGTTGCCATAATAGCTCCCCAGGATATTGCTGAGTACATCGCGCGCGGCGAAACCGTAGGCCACACCGAAGGCGATCAGCAAGCCACCGAGGATGATCTGGATGTTGGTGGTGATCAAGGAGGTATCCACGCCAGCCACATTCAGAGCAGTGATGGATGCGAAACCCACGGTGATCACCGCCAGGATGCGCCCCACGATACGACCGGCGGAAAGCTCCACCACGTTGCTCAACTGGCTCACCAAGCGGCTCACCTTGTCGGCACCCCATACACCCAGTACGAAGATGGTGACCGCAGTAAGCAGCGTTGGCAAGAATGCGAAGGCACGCTGTACCGCGCGGCTCACCAGGTCCAGGCCCATGATATCCGCTGCGGAAAGAATGGTGACCAACACCAGCAACCACCAGGTGATGCTGGCTACCAGGCGCGATGGGGTGAATCCACCGAAACGCGCAATGGCCTTGTCCACGCCGGTGCGTTGTGCAATGGGATCGATGGTGCGTTCACCGATACGGCGTACGCCCCAACGCACTGCGCGCGCAAGCAGCAGCCCCACGCCAAGCACCAACAGACCCGTAAGGATGGCGGGCAACCGATCGATGAAAGCCGCTGCGTAGGCATTGAATGCCTTCGGGAGACGTTGCTCGAAGAAGTCCATGTTCATGGGAGGGTGGTTAGGTTGCGGGTCCGTCGAACGGATCGGTTGGCAATTCGGCTCGCGAGGAACGACTTCCTCCAAGCACGCGGATACGCTCGAAAAGGGCTGCACTGGGATCGGCCACGAAGAGTTGCAGCATGCGCATGAGCATCATCACGAACTTAACACTGCCGATCACCTCTGCGCGCAGATGCTCGGGTGGTTGGTCGGTGGACCGGATGAGCTTGAACGGATCCTGGTTCATGGCTCGTCGCGGTATAACTGGTGATACTTGGCCAACGCCCGTTCGCGCGCGCGCATCGAACGCATCTTCACAGCACTTTCCGCCAGACCGAGCACATCCATCATATCCTTCACGGAAAGCTCGTCCTGGTACTTCATCAATAGGATACCACGGTCAGCAGGATCCAACGCCTCCAACACCGCCGAAAGCCGATCGGCCCGCATGGAGAGCAATTCGGTCTCGTAGCGCTCCTCCGCCCCATCCTCCAGCCTTAGGTCCTCATCCAGTGTGGAGGTGCGGTGTTTCTGGTCTTTGCGCAGGTGATCCAGACAATAGTTGTAGGTGATGCTGTACAACCACGTGCCGAATCTGCTGCGGCGGTCGAACTTGGTCAGGTTCACGAACGCCTTCAGGAAGATATCGTGTGTAAGGTCCTGTGAGAGTTCCTTATTCCGTGTCATACCCACGCACTTCTGGTACACTTTCGCCGAATAGCGATCGTACAGGATACCGAAACGGTCCGCGTCCATGTCGCGCTGTAGTTCGGCAACGAGATCCTCGTCGCTAAGCTGGCTGACCGGCTTGGCCTTCTTCCTGAACAACACCGTTGGGAGAGCGTATTCTGGGTTTAGACGAAGTGGCCCGGAAAGGTCACAGGTAAGGTTCCGTCACCAGCTTGGTACCAGGGTTCTACCAAGTTGAAAGCTTTGGGGGAGCAGGGTACAGGCGATATGTGGTTTCCCATGGCACCATGCTTGGCCACCTGGGAGAGGCGCTGGCGCACGATCACCCCGAGCACAAGCGCTGCGAGGTGGAAGATCTTGTGGGCAATGCCGGATTCGAACCAGCGACCCCTACCTTGTCGAGGTAGTGCTCTGAACCAGCTGAGCTAATTGCCCCTTTTCACAAAAGGATCGCAAAGGTAGGATTCTCCGTGATCCGCGTTATGTATGGAACTCTCGCCGCGACGAAATGTCTTCAACATTTTCGAGCGTTCCTGATCTCTCTCATCCACCACACGCTTGGCGGAAGTACCTTTGTGCCAGAATAGGCCATGCCACCCACTAAAGAGACCAGCGGACGTATCTTCAAGAGTCCGCTCTTGGAAGCACTCACCAAGACGCATATCGCGGTTCCCCTTACCATCTTCTTCGGTCTTGGCGCCGCCTCCGGCTACTATTCGGTTCATTTCCAGGGCTTCACAGCCATCACTACCCTCTCGTTCTACTTCGCTGGCGCACTGTTCTTCACCCTGATCGAGTACGTGGCACACCGCTACCTCTACCACATGGGCACGGCTGGCAGTGCGCGCAAAGTGCGGTTGCAGTATGTGATGCACGGCGTACACCACGACCACCCGCGCGATAAGAAGCGCCTGGCCTTACCACCAGTGCTTTCCGTGGTGTTGGCGGCCTTGTTCATGGGCTTGTTCCGCTTGGTGATCGGCCCCAACGGCATTGCGTTCGGCGGTGGCTTCATGACCGGGTATGCCACCTACCTCATGGTACACTATGCCGTACATACCATGAATCCGCCCAAGAATATCTTCGGCGTGCTGTGGAAGCACCACAACATGCATCATTATGTGGGCGATAAAGGCGCTTTCGGTGTTAGTTCCCCCCTTTGGGACCATGTCTTCGACACCATGCCCGAAGATCCCAAGGCGCGCCGCAAGCAGGCCACTGCCTAAGCTCGCATTCCACGGCCCACTTTTCGCCCGTTCCATGTGGAGGATGAACCGGCTCATCCCGTCATTGGCGCTACTCATTGGCTGTTCCTCGCCGGATACCTCTGGTATCAAAATGATCGGCCATGGCGGTCTTGGCACTGCTTCAACCTACCCCATGAACAGCCGGGTGGCGCTAACCACTGCGTTGGAAGAGGGGCTTCAGGGGATCGAACTAGACGTACAGCTTACCGCCGATTCCGTGCTCGTAGCGCACCACGATCCAGAAGTCTCCGGTGCGGGCTGCTTGGGGCGGATCCACGACCATAGCTGGGAAGAGTTGAACGCCTGCGCCACCACCGTGAAACTGGCGGGTTCCTTTCTAGGTGTTCGGGTGGATGTTCTCTTGAACGAACTGCACGGCGACTTTCCGAACGCCGAATTCACCTTGGATGTGAAGTTGAACACCACGGGTGATTGGTGGCAGTACCTGCACCGCACGGCTCGCGCCATAGCCCGGTTGGAAGCGCAATACGGGCTACGGGGTCATGTGATCGTGGAGTGCCAGACCACCGACTTTCTGCGTGCCATGGCCGAAAGCGCACCGGGTATCCCCTACTTTCTATACACCACGGATACCGCCGCAGCCATAACCGTGGCCAAGGAGCTGGCATGCGTGGGCATCACCATGCAAGCAGACCGGTGCGATGCCCGGCTGGCAGCGGAGATAAAAGCTGCAGGACTGCAATTGACCCTCTTCGGGGTTGGTGACCGGTGGGCGCTAAGGAAAGCCGTAGGGCTGCGACCAGACCGGATCCAGGTGGACCAGTGAGCTACTGCGCCCGCACCAGCTGCATATCCTCCTGCTCCAGCATGATGCAGAACTCATTGCGGAAACCGTTCTCAGGCCCCGTGCGCGTCATGCGGAAACCCATGTGCAAGGGTTCGGTGCGCACATCAGCGAAGTGTTCACTGAAGGATAGACCCTCGGTGTGGAGCGCTTTCAGGTAGTAGAAGGTGACATCGAAGCCGAGTAGTGCATATTCATCCACATCGGCTTTATACCGCTCGCGATATTCGGCAGTGAACTGGCGCACGCGCGGATCCAGCTGATCGATGAAGGTTGACGCCGCGAAGGAGAAGTCCAAAGCCTCCAGATCGGAAATGGCCACGGAAGGCATGGTATACCACGATTCCATGCCCACCACACGTATCTTGTGTTTGCTGGAAAGACCTTTCAACTTGGTCACCAAATTGGTCACGAACTCCACATCATCGCTCGGAGCCACGATCACATTCAACCGAGCGGCATCCAGCTTACCGGTGAGGTCTCCGAGGTCCTTCTTGCCCGGTTTGGCCACCAGCACCGTATCACGATAACGATCACTGCGTTGTCGCAGCGCATCGTTCAACGAGTTGCGGGCCTGTTCCTGCGCGTCCTTTTCCGAAGCGATTTCGGGGCGCAGCAGCACGATGTTGGCGTTCGCGTGTTTGGTACCAACGTACCGCGCGGCGTGCTTGACCATATCCGAACGCGTTGGTGTCACCTTGCTTACCGTAGGCATACCCAGGATCACCTTGTTGCTTTGTTGAACAGGGCAAACGATATGGGCACGTGAGTTGGTACGTGCCAATTGCTCGATCGCCGTTCGGTGGAAGGGGCCGATGAACAGGTCCACATCCTGGATATCGGGGCGTTTGGTAACGGCAGTCCAATCTTTCATGCCATCGCCCATGTCCAACACGGTGACATCGGCGTAAAGCCCCAATTTTTCCAAGGAATCCAAGGCCATGCGTGCACCGTTATAGAACTGAACGGCCACGCGAGTAGGCTCATAATAGTCGGCCTCCTCCGCCGAGCGCGCACTGCGGAACACACTATCGTTTCGGCTGATGGAGAATGGAAGCAACATGCCCACCTTGTAGCGCATGCTTTCCCGAATGCGCACTACCGGTTTGGCAGGTTCAACATCAAGTCGCGCATCAGGGATCAGTACAACGCTTCCCGCTTTCAACCCTTCGGGCAAGCCTCCATTGGCGGCCTTGATAGCCTCGGGATCCACACCGAAGCGTTTTCCTAGGCTGAAGAGCGTTTCACTCGGCTGAACGGTATGCGATGTTCCCGTTGTGGGTTCAGCTGGTTTAACGGCGCTGGGTGCTGTGCCGCTCACCAACGCCACGGGGATCACCAGCTCCATACCTTCTTTCAAGGTCAACCCTTCCGGATTGCGCTCCAGCAGTTGGTTGATATCCACATTGTATTGCCGCGAGATCCCGAAAAGCGTCTCTTTCTTACGCACCACATG
>JAEYWT010000368.1 GCA_023428865.1 Bacteroidota bacterium
AACCCAGGCCGTACCGAGAGCCGTAGAACGCCGCATCCCCACCGAAACCTTGCTGCTGCAACCAGCTAACTATGCCACGCCAAAGAGGCGACCCGGAATGGTCCGTGAAGAAGTTGTGATGGAGATGCCACTGGGCGAACCGGTCCCTGACCGGATCCCCAAGGTGTTGCACTACATCTGGATCGGCGGTGCCCCACTGCCCAAGGCGTTCCAGGACAATATCGACCAATGGCAACGGTTGATGCCCGATTTCCGCATCCAGCGTTGGGATGAATCCAACTTCGATGTGCATGCGCATCCCTGGATGAAGAAGATGTACGCCGAGCGGGGCTTTGCCTTCGCCAGTGATTATATGCGCCTGAAGATCCTGTACCACCACGGGGGCATCTACCTCGATACCGATACTTGGCTGAAAAAGCCCTTGGACCCCTTCCTGGACGAGCACCTGATCGTGCCCTTCGAGTTCGACTGCCACCTCTCCACGGGGGTGATCGCGGCCCGCAAGGGACATCCCTTCCTGTTGGAGTGGATGGCGCAGTACGATGGCCTTGCTGAAGCCCGGGTAAGCAACGATATGATCACGCGCTTCTTCATCGAACGTTTCCCGGAGTTCCGGCTCAACAACAAGGACCAGATCGTGGGCGGCGATATCCGCGTGCTGCCCAAGGAGTATTTCACCGTGCCCTCCTTCGATAGCACCAAGAACTTCGGCGAGAACCAGTGCGCCAACTCCTGGAACCCGAACACCAAGAGCAGCTTGTTGAGCAAGGTGGTACGCGCCGTGTTCGGCGATGTGATCTATTTCAAGCTGCTCAACGTGAAGATGGTCTGGAAGAGCGATTACATCCCGTTGGAGCGGGCGCGGCGGAGGGCGCTTGCGAATGCACCGAGGCGTTGAACGCTATTGGCAGCGTTCCCAACCCTTCGCGCTACCTTCCGTTGTTAGACCAATACCTGAGCACTTAGCGTTTCCAGCAAGCCCTCGACGGTGGTCGAACTGATCACTCGTGTGGGCCCATGCAGGAATCCGTCGCGCTCCATACGGGCCACTTGCTCCAGCAAAGGCGAGTAGAAGTCGTTCACATTGAGGACACCGATGGGCTTCGCATGCAGACCCAGCTGCCGCCAGGTGAGCAGTTCGAAGACTTCGTCCATGGTGCCGAAGCCGCCCGGTAGCGCTACCACCGCCTGGCTCAGTTCGTGCATCCGCATCTTGCGTTCGTGCATGTCGCGCACGATGATCAATTCGGTGAGCGCTTGATGCGCCAATTCCTTCTCCACCATGAAGCCAGGGATCACACCGATGACCTTGCCACCGGCATCCAAGGCGGCATCGGCCACGACGCCCATCAGACCCACGTGACCGCCGCCGTAGACCACGCCCATACCAAGCTCCGCGATGGTGCGGCCCATCGTTCGGGCAGCTTCCAAGATGGCGGGATCGGTGCCCGTGTTGGCTCCGCAGAAGACGGCGATGTTCATGCCGTTATCATGCTGCCGTGTTCAGCCAGAACTTGGCGACCACTATCAATACAGCACAGACGACCAACTTCACCCACAACCAGTACTGTACCGGTATCCAGAAGAAGGAATGGGTGTTCTTCAACTCGAGGACCTCACCTGTCTGCATGTCCTTTACTAGTCGCCCTTCTTGACCATTCAGTTTCCGGCCAATGTAGTGGTCCGCAACACCTGAGAAACCAACTAGTCCCCAAATGATCGTAGGGTCACGGAATCCCAAGGCACCAGCGATGATAATGCCCAGCAATGCCGTGAGGGCAACGACCCAGCCGTATCCTTTGAAGACGATCATTCGCGGCTACTGTATCACATGCTCGCCACCGTCTCTGCCCTGTAGTGCCCGGCAGCCAGCTTGTCCTTCACCACCTTGAAGTTCTTCACCGTGTAGTTCACATCCTCGATGGTGTGTACGGCGGTGGGGATCAGGCGCAGCAGGATCACGTCCTTCGGCACCACGGGATACACCACGATGCTGCAGAAGATGCCGTTGTTCTCGCGCAGGTCCATGATCACATTGGTGGCCTCGGGGATGTTGCCCTGCATGTACACGGGTGTCACGCAGCTGTTGGTGGCACCAATGTCCAGGCCGGCCTCTTTCAAGCCGGTTTGCAGGGCGTTGGTAATGGTCCAGAGCTTCTGGCTGAGCTCGGGCATGGTGCGGATCATCTCCAAGCGCTTCAACGCACCGATCACGATCGGCATGGGCAGGCTCTTGGCGAAGGTCTGGCTGCGCATGTTGTAGCGCATGTACATCATCACATCCTCGGGACCGCTGATGAAAGCGCCGATGCTGGCCATGGCCTTGGCGAAGGTGCCGAAGTAGATGTCCACTTCGTCCATCACACCTTGGGCGTCGGCTGTACCGCGGCCGTCGCGGCCCATCATGCCGAAACCATGCGCATCATCCACGAAGAGGCGGAAGTTGTACTTCTTCTTGAAGCTCACGATCTCCTTCAACTTGCCTTGGTCGCCGGCCATGCCGAAGACGCCCTCGGTCATCACCATGATACCACCACCGGTGCGTTGGGTCACCTGGCGTGCATGTTCGAGCTGCTTCTCGAAGCTCTCCATGTCGTTATGCTTGAACACGAAGCGCTTGCCATGGTGCAAACGCGCACCATCGATCATGCAGGCGTGGCACTCGCTGTCATATACCAGCACGTCGTGGCGGGAGAGGAGGGCCTCGATGGCGCTCATGCAGCCCTGGTAGCCGTAGTTCAAGAGGAAGGTGTCTTCCTTGCCCATGAAGTCGCTCAGCGCATCTTCTAGCTGTTCGTGGTACTTGGTCTGCCCGCTCATCATGCGCGCGCCCATGGGATAAGCCATGCCCCATTCGGCAGCGGCTTCGGCATCGGCCTTACGCACTTCGGGGTGGTTGGCCAGGCCCAGGTAGTTGTTCAAGCTCCATACCAGCACTTCCTTGCCACGGAAGGTCATATGCGCACCCAGTGGTCCTTCCAACTTCGGGAAGCTGAAGTAGCCGTGGCTGTTCTTGGCATGGCGGCCGATGTGACCGAGGTCTTTGCGGAGCTTGTCGAAGATGTCGTTCATAGGATGTCGCCGATGCCTCGGCGAAGGCAGTTGGTTAGTGGTGTGCCAATCGTGGCCTGGTGATGGGCGATGGTCCGGGGAGGACCAGCGCGAACAAGATAACCCCGGCTTAACGGCTGGCCAAAGGTAACTGCCGCCGCATACTGTGGATGAACAGCCTGCCGTTGATGCTTCGATCCTATGGTACGCCGCAGGAAGTTACCTTTGCCGCCCTTCGGCTTCGGCCTACCCATGTTGAACCTGCGTCATTCATTCTTTCTGCTGCTCGTTGCGGCGCTCTTCGGTGCGTGCAGCGAGTTCAACAAGGCCCAGAAGAGTACCGACGCAGCCTACAAGCTGGAAGTGGCCGAGAAGATGATGGCCAAGGAAAGCTGGGACAGGGCCATTCCCTTGTTGGAGGAATTGATCGTACTACACCGCGGTGGCCAGTTGAGCGAGCGGGTGAACTACCTGCATGCCAAGAGCACCTTCAGTATGAAGGATTACACCCTGGCGGCCTACTACTTAGCTAACTTCACCCGTACCTTTCCTAAAAGCCAATATGCCGAGGAGTGTGCCTTCCTGAGCGCCTATTGCCAGTATATGAACAGCCCGAACTACGAGCTGGACCAGACGGAGACCCGCAACGCGATGGACCAGATGCAGCTGTTCTTGGTGCGCTTCCCGGAAAGCAGCCGTAAGGATTCGTGCAACTTGTTGATCGACGAGATGCGTACGAAGCTGGAAGTGAAGGACTTCCATGCGGCGAACCAGTATTTCCACATGCGCAATTATCAGGCGGCCGGGGTGGCCTTCCGCAATTTCACCCGGCAATGGCCTAACAGCAAGTACCGCGAAGATGCCATGTACTTCACCCTGCAAAGCGACTACCACCTGGCCATGAACAGCGTGGAATCCAAGAAGTTGGAGCGTTTGCAGGAAGCTGTGCGCTCTTATCATAACTTCGCCGACGCTTTTCCGCAAGGTGCCCTTTTGGGGGACGCCTCCAAACTGCATAAGACCCTGGAAGCCGCACTGGCCTCCGTACCTACGAGCAACCCATGACCATGAAGAATTCGAACGCCGCCAAGACCACCGTTACCCGCGACGTGTCCAAGTTGGACCAGGAGATCGGCAACGTGTATGAGACCGTGGCCATGCTGGGCAAACGTGCCAACCAGATCAGCGTTTCCATCAAGGAAGAGCTGAGCGCCAAGCTCGAAGAGTTCGCCGTGAACGGGGAGAACCTCGAAGAGGTGTATGAGAACCGCGAGCAGATCGAGGTAAGCAAGCACTACGAGCGTATGCCCAAGCCCGGTGCCCTGGCCATCCAGGAGTTGTTGGAAGGCAAGCTCTACTTCCGTCGCGCTGGTGAGGCCGAGGCCAACAAGCCGGTGAGCAAGTCCTGAACCGACCTAAGGCGATCCCCTCGTGGAACGCAGGTTGAACCGCAAGGTGCTGCTCGGTGTATCGGGCAGCATCGCTGCTTTTAAGGCGGCCGCTCTCGTACGCGACCTGGTGAAGGCCGGGGCTGAGGTACAAGTGGTGATGACGCGAGCCGCACACGATTTCGTTACCCCCTTGACACTGGCTACCCTGAGCGGCAAGCCGGTGCTCACCGATCTGATCTCCGGCGAAAGCACGTGGAATGATCACGTACACTTGGCGCGCTGGGCCGATGTGCTTCTGATAGCACCATTGAGCGCCAATACCTTGAGCAAAATGGCGCATGGGCAATGCGACAACCTGTTGCTTGCCGCCTATCTCAGCGCTACATGCCCAGTATACGTTGCTCCGGCCATGGACCTGGAGATGTACCGCGATGCGAGCACCCATGCCAACCTGGATCTTCTGAAAGCGCGCGGTGTACGCCAGATCGGCCCCGAAAGCGGCGAACTGGCGAGCGGGCTGAGCGGGGAGGGGCGTATGAGCGAGCCAGAAGCCATCGTGGCCCGTATGCATGCCGATCTGGTCGGGTACAGCAAGCTCAACGGCAAACGGATCCTAATAAGTGCCGCCGGAACCCAGGAGGCGATCGACCCGGTCCGCTACATCGGCAACCG
>JAEYWT010000373.1 GCA_023428865.1 Bacteroidota bacterium
TTACACAAGCTGTGTCCAAACAATCAGCAAGCGAAAGCAAGGTGGCGATGGTCGGGCGCTGAGCGTGGAGCCCACCGAGTGCGATCATGGTCGAAAGCGTGACAAGGAGACGCATGGACCAGCAACGGCGCAATTCCGTGTGGATTTCATCATGCTCCCGCACATCACCCGGCTTCTTCATTCCCTAGCCCGGGTAATACCGTATCGTCGCCATCAGCCGCAGCTTCTTCCGCGCGTTGATCGCCGGAGTGTGCAGCAGACGCATATCCATCAGGTACACATCACCGGCTTTACCAGACATCTCCACCACCGAGAGACCGAAGTCGCGCAGCAAGGAGTCGAGGTCGCCGTTCTCGCGCAGGATGGAGCGGATCCGCTGACCGAGTTCCTTCGATCCGGATCGCTTGTGGGAACCGGCGAGCACCAATGTTCCGCCTCCTTGTGGTTCCACATCATCCAGCAGGATGAAGGCTTGCACACCCGCTGGCTTTTTCGGATCGGGTGATGAGATGTCCACGTGCCAGTTCAACCCACGAGTGGTCCACGTGCCTTGTTCGGGCAACGATATCAGCAATTGTCCGGGCCCAGCGCTGAGCCTCGGCCCTCCCAATGTGTTGACGAGTTCGTGGAGTTCGTTCGTGATCAAGCGAGCTTCGAGGTCGTCCCGTTTGATCATGGTGGACAGCTTCCCGATCTGCTGGAAAGGAGGGAGGACCTTCAGCCCCGAAGACGCCACCTTCAACCGATCAAGCTCACCTGTGATGTACTTGGCGATCGGCGACACTTGCGTTCTTGCCACTTCGGCTTTCAGGTAGAGGTAGCCGTGCTCGATGAAGAAGGCGCGTTGTTCGGAAGTCATGCAGCGGAGCGTGTAAAGATCGCAGACTATTGCCCACGAAGTCCTATGTTCCCTAAGCCATGGTCCTGCGAGCCAAGGAATGAACAATCCATGAGAATTCTAAAGTACAACTTTAAAAAACTCATGACCAAGATCGATGACATCAGCCCATCCAGAGCTCTAGCGATAGGGCTGTAACACCCGGAAGTAGAGCCCTGGAAGTGTTCTTTGTCCCTTGCCGATGAAGCAGCACGGTATCCACTTTCGTGCGCGTCTTCTGTTTCTTGAGGAGGTCGGCTTTCAGCTTGACCAAATTCGCTGCCATGGCCGGGAAGGGCGATCGTGTGGCCTTGCATTCGATCAAGGTGAGCGCACCGTTGCGCCCGGGAACGAGGAAGTCCACTTCAAGCCCTTGCTCATCTCGGAAGTGGTACAACTCGCGGCGCTCGCCCGCATTCACCTGCCGCTTCACGATCTCGGCCGCCACGAAACCCTCGAACAAAGCACCTACGAAGGGCGATCGTTCCAGCTCCGCCTTGGTGGTTATGCCCAATAGGTGGCACGCCAGTCCGCTATCGGTGAAGTAGATCTTCGGCGACTTGGTGAGGCGCTTACCCAGGTTGTCGTAGAACGGCGGTACGATGATGAGCTGTTGCGTGGTTTCCAGTACGCCAAGCCATTGGTTGATGGTGGGTACGCTCACCCCTAGTGGCCCGGTGAATTCGCTACGGTTGAGGATCTGGCCGTGCCGGGTGGCCAGCAGTGCCATGAACTGCCGGAAGGTGGCCAGGTCGCGCACATTGGTAACGGCTCGTACATCGCGCTCCAGGTAGGTCTGTACGTAGGAACTGAACCAGAGCGATGCGCTCTTCGGCCGCGCCACCGCCTCCGGGTAACCGCCATGCAAGAGGTCCACTTTGGCAGATTCCGTCGTGGACAAGGGATACAGGTGCAGGATGGCCGCACGCCCCGCCATGCTTTCGGTAATGCCGCGCATCAAGGGCGATTCCTGCGAACCGGTGATGAACCATTGCCCGGTGCGGCGCGGTTTCGCATCGATGCGGGAACGGATGTAATTGAGCAGCTCCGGTACGTTCTGTACTTCGTCCAGGATCGCTGGCAAGGTCAGTCCATCGAGAAAACCTTGCGGGTCCGCCCGGAGCCGTGCGATCACATCCGGATCCTCCAACAGGGTGTACGAGGCCTTGGGGAACAGCTTGCGTAAGAGCACGGTCTTGCCCGCCCGCCGAGGGCCGGTGAGCACAATGGCTGGGAATCCCCGAGCTGCCTTCACGAGCACCGGTGCCAGTTCGCGATCGATGTGGCGCATGGTTTACATTTGAGGAATCTAAAGTACAACTTTAAAAAACTCAAAATAAGGTCCGGCTGCTCGTACGCCTCCAGATCAGTGCCAATAGCAAGATCGATCCCGCGGCGTTCGCCCCGATATCCTTCCACGCGTCGGCATCGAACACGCCCAAGGGATCGCCGCCCATCCAGTCTTGGAACAGCTCGTTACCGACCCCTAGTAGGTTGAAGGCCACTAGGCCCAACACAAGCGCCCGGCGCATGGGCATACCGAACACCAACTGTAGGATGAGATAGGCCATTAGGCCGATGATCACGGCAAAGGCCAGGTGTTCCAGGAGATTCAGTGCGAATTCCACGTCCGTGGACCAACGGAACGGTCGGCAGCGCACGGCCACCACCAGCCAGAGGTAGCCTACGAAGAGTGCATCGAACTGCGAACGTTGGCTGTGGTTGCGGTAGGCTGGCGCTTGGGGAAGCAGCAGCAGGGCCAGACCAAGTGCAGCCGCATACGGCAGTATGTAGAAGTGTCCGGTGAAGAGGATCACCAGTACCGCCAAGGCCCAAACCCCTGCAATGACCACTCGCCCAAGTTAGGGAGCTGCCCGGGTTGCCTGCTTGCCGGGCTAAGCTTACCTTCGCGGCCCAACACGACCGACCAATGCCCCAAGATGCGAACGCCCGCCTGAACGCCAAGCGTAAGGCCACCCAGAAGATCGCCCGCCTAAAAGCGCAGGCTGCAGCTGCCGAAACCAAGGCTCCCAAGAAGGAGAAGAAGGCCGAAGAGTGATCCTCAGGTCCCCGAAATGAAAAGCCCCGTCCAATGCGGGGCTTTCTTCATTTGCTGTGGTGAGCTTACTTCTCCTTTGGCACCTGCTTTAGCGAGATGCCGTCGATGTAGTAGTAGGCATAGCGATTGTCTGGTCCTTCGATCATGTTCTTGGACTCCAGGCCAACGTAAGGGAATACCCCTACGATGATGAACTGCTCCTTGCCATCGGCCACGAAGGTGCCTCGTACCTCGGTCCATTTCTGGCGTTCATCGATGATCTTCTCATGATATACCTGCGGAGACTCTTCCATGAACTTGCGGTTCTGGTAGAACAGGTCGTGCTCGGTGACATAGGCTCCCAAACCCATGATGGACCGATCACTGTTACCCGCCAACGCAGCGTGGAAGACGATCTCGTAAGTGGAATCCTCCATCAACGGCTTTATCAGTTCGCCTTTCAAGTACTCTGAGTAGGCGCTCCATGCGGGTTTGAACAGGTCGCTCTGGTCGTAGGCATTGAAGTTCCGTTGGATGTCCGCCTTCCAGCCGCAGATGCCCGCGTAGTACTCGCCATCGAACGGGGCCATTTCGCCATACTCATTCGTTGGAATGCCTACGGTCTTGGCTGCGGCTTTGGGTGAGAACAGGTCGGCCAGGCCCAAGGTGGCATCGCGCCAGCCGGTGGCGTATTTGAGCTGATCGTAGGTATTTGGTTCCTTATCCAGGACTTCGAAACTGCCGTTGCGGACCAGTTCGAGACTGTAGTCCTGGCACCATGCGGTTGTGCCGGCCAGCAGGAGCGTGAGGGAGAGCGTTCTTATCATAGGCTACGGTTGGGCTGTGCCAAGGTAATGGCAACTGCCGTGCCGCGGCCGGATCACGCACGCATTTGTCGCGGCATGGAGGCCTGGTTCAGCCGTTCGCTCAGGTCTGCATTCTCCCGTTTCAGGCGTTTCACTGCACCGCGCATCTGTTTCAGCTCGGTACGCAATTCCTGTGTAGTGGCTTCGAAGAGCAGTTCCTGGCGCTCCAGTCGATCGGCCTTCGCCCACTTTTTCACGGCAGAGAGCAATTCGTCCCGTTCGCTGGTCAACAAGGCTATCTCTTCCTGCGCTGCGCTGAACAAGCGTTCCAGTTCGGCCAAACGCTGGCGCCCTGTGGGGCCTTCTTGCTCTGGAGCCTGCAAGGAGGGAAGGAACAAACGATCGTCCAGGTGGGTACGCTGTGCCATTGCTTTCGGTTTGCGAACGTGATACGTGGTAAAGGGGCATTGGGTTCTTCCCCTGGACAACGGACCGCCCTACCGCCGAGGGTACATTTGCCGCATGTCCCAACCCCTCGAACTCGGCCTCGATACCTTCGGCGATGTTACCGTGGATGCTGCCGGAAAACTGCTTCACCACGCCGAAGTCCTGCGCAACATCGTAGCCGAAGCCGAACTCGCCGACCAGGTCGGCCTCAGCTTCTTCGGGGTGGGAGAACACCACCGCGACGATTTCGCCGTTTCGGCGCCGGAAGTGGTGTTGGCCGCCATCGCTTCGCGCACGAAGAACATCCATCTAGGTAGCGCCGTCACGGTGCTCAGCTCCGATGATCCCGTGCGTGTCTTTCAACGATTCTCCACGCTGGATGCACTTTCCAACGGGCGTGCCGAGGTGATCATCGGTCGCGGGTCGTTCACCGAATCGTTCCCGTTGTTCGGGCTGGACCTGAACCAGTACGAGCTGCTCTTCAACGAGCGCCTCGAACTCTTCGCGGAGATCCTGAAGGAAGGGTCGATCACCTGGAGCGGAAAAACGCGGGGTGCCATGAAGGAACAACGCGTGTATCCGCCAACCGAGTCAGGCCGTTTACGGACCTGGATCGGCGTTGGTGGAACGCCAGCCTCTGTGGCGCGTGCTGCGCATTATGGCTTTCCGCTCATGCTCGCCATCATCGGTGGTGATCCCATGGGTTTCGTTCCCTATGCTGAATACTATCGCAACGCACTGAAGGAATTGGGCAAGGAGCAACTGCCCATTGGCGCACACTCGCCCGGCCATATAGCAGCTACTGATCAACAAGCGAAAGAAGAGCTGTGGC
Source organism: Bacteroidota bacterium (assembly GCA_023428865.1). Classification (GTDB taxonomy): domain Bacteria; phylum Bacteroidota; class Bacteroidia; order Flavobacteriales_F; family PHOS-HE28; genus PHOS-HE28. The sequence goes on from JAEYWT010000373.1 coordinate 5,001, forward strand.
CGCATTTCCAAGCCATGCACAGTCGCATCGGTCGCGAACGGGGTTGGCCTGCTCTAACGCCGCAAGCATTCGAGCAGATGGCCGGACCGAACGGTGCGCTCTGCGTGGGTTCTCCGGAGACCGTTGCAGCGAAGATCATACGTACGACCAAGGCCTTAGGGCTTTCACGCTTCGATCTGAAGTACAGCGCGGGCACGCTACCGCATGCGCAAATGATGAAGAGCATTGAGCTTTACGGAACACAAGTAGTGCCTCTCGTCCGCGCCCAATTGAACTAAGGGTCCGAAGCGCACCGCGTACTTTCGCGGCTCCGCATCCTAGATCAGCGGCCGAGCATGGCACAGAAGCCCTCCATTCCCAAAGGCACCCGCGACTTCTCCCCGGTAGAGATGTTGCGGCGCAAGTACATCTTCAACACCATCGAAAAGGTGTTCCAGAAGTACGGCTTCCTGCCGCTGGAAACACCCGCGATGGAGAACCTGGAAACGCTTACCGGGAAGTATGGCGAGGAAGGGGATCGGTTGATCTTCAAGATCCTGAATAGTGGGGATGCCTGGAAGGAGGTGAGTAATGAGGTGAAGTCGAAGTTGAAAGAAGGGGAGGAAGTACATCCAGGGAAATTGGCGGCTGAACTGGCGGAGAAAGCCCTCCGCTACGACCTAACCGTGCCCTTCGCACGTTATGTGGTTCAACACCAGAATGAAATTGCCTTTCCTTTCAAGCGCTACCAGATACAGCCCGTGTGGCGCGCGGATAGGCCGCAGAAGGGTAGGTACCGCGAGTTCTACCAGTGCGATGCGGATGTGATCGGTAGCAAGAGCTTGATCAGTGAAGTGGAACTGGTGCAACTCTTCGATGATGTCTTCACCGCGCTCGGTCTTCAAGTGGTGGTGAAGATCAATGATCGAAAGGTGCTGAGCGGGATCGCCGAGGTGAGTGGCCAACCGGAGAAGGTGGTCGACATCGTAACAGCGATCGACAAGCTGGACAAGATCGGCCGCGAGAAAGTGGAGGAGGAGATGCGCACGAAGGGCGTGAGCGATGAAGCCATTAAGGGCATCGCACCGCTGTTCGCGTTGAAAGGAAGTTGGAGCGAACAACGTCCACTGTTGGAGCAATGGCTTGCTTCCTCTTCTACCGCTCAACAAGGCTTGAAGGATCTCTCTTTCACTTTCGGTGCAGTGGGTGTGATGAAGAGCGTGAAGCTTGAATTCGACCCCACACTAGCACGTGGTCTGGATTACTATACCGGTGCCATCTTCGAAGTGAAAGCCTTGGAAGGCACCTTGCAAAGCAGCATCTGCGGCGGTGGTCGTTACGACGACCTCACCGGCATCTTCGGCCTCAAGAACATGAGCGGCGTGGGCATCAGCTTCGGTGCTGATCGGATCTACGACGTGTTGTTGGAGACGAACAAGTTCCCTGCGGAACTCGGTGGAAGCACCAAGTTGCTCTTCGCGAACTTCGGTGAAGCGGAAGCCATGCATTGCCTGAAATTGCTGCGCATTGTACGTGAATCCGGCATCGCCGCCGAACTCTACCCCGATGCCGTGAAGATGGCCAAGCAGTTCAAGTACGCTGACGACAAGGGTATCGCTTACGTTGCCATCATCGGTGAGAACGAACTGAAACAAGGCCTCGTGACCGTGAAGGACATGAAGACCGGTGAGCAGAAAGCGGTGAAGCAGGAAGAACTT
>JAEYWT010000389.1 GCA_023428865.1 Bacteroidota bacterium
AGGATCCCGAAGTACTGGGGGCATACCTAGCTTACCTGGACACCTTCACGACAGAGGGTTGGTGGGAGGTGGTACGTGAACGCACGAGAGCATCGTGGCAAACGGCGCGGAATACAGTGCATGCGGAGTTCCCCAGGCTGGACCTTGACCTGGACGTGGTGCTACACGACCGTACGGTGATCAGGCAGGCATTATACCCTCGGGATGTGGCATTGGCCTACGTGAACGACACGCTTTCGAATACGGATGGTATCGTGATCGCGAACGTGCATTCCCTTCCGATCGAAGTGGTGGGTGTGATACTGACCTCTGGCGATACCACCAGCATGGCAAGACCGATCCGGTTGGACCCACGCGCCCGCGACAAGCCACTGCGTTATACCTTCCTTCCGCTGAACGTGCCGGGCAGTCCGCGGGAAGTATTGCTCCGTGTGGGGCCAACATTGAAGCCACGCGCTGTTCGGATCCGAACTTGGAGCAGTTTCGGTGCGAATTGAGGGACGAACCGGTTGAAGACCTACCTTTACCCGTACTACCAAAACCAGAGAACCATGGGAATGCTCAAGGAGTTCAAGGAATTCGCGATGCGCGGCAATGTGATCGACTTAGCGGTCGGTGTGGTCATTGGAGGCGCTTTCGGCAAGATCGTAACCTCGATCGTGGATGACATCATTACACCTGCGATCCTCACACCTGCACTAAAGGCCGCCAATCTCACGGACCTGAGTCAACTAACGGTTCCCGGAACGGCGATCAAATACGGGAACTTCCTTTCCAACCTGATCTCGTTCATCATTGTTGCTTTTGCTCTCTTCCTGATCATCAAGGGGATCAACTCCATGAAGAAGGCTGAGCCCGCACCAGCACCAGCAGGCCCCAGCAACGAAGAGAAGTTGCTGATGGAGATCCGCGATGCACTGAAGAAGTAAGGTACCTCGTTTCATGAGAAAGCCCCTGGACTAAGCCAGGGGCTTTTTCATTGGCTACTTCTCGAAGAGGTCGAAGTCCAAGCCTTCCGCAACGAAGACCTTTTTGAGGATCCCACTAGATCGCAGCTCACTCGGCGTTCCGCACCAAAGCCGTTGGTCGTGGATCAGGAAGATGCGATCGCAGGAATGCCGCGCGCTATGGATGTCGTGCGTGGAGAACAGCACGGCCTTTTGATGGTCTCGCGCAAGTTTGCGAAGGGTGCCTAACAAGCGTGATCGGTTCACGAGGTCGAGGAAGGCCATGGGTTCATCCAACAACAGGATGGGTGTGTCTTGTGCAAGAGCCCTTGCGATCATCACCCGTTGGGCCTCGCCATCGCTCAAGCGCTGTAGTGAGCGCTCGGCAAAGGCAGAGACATCGAGCAGATCCATGGCATCATCCACTAGTCGCAGGTCATTGTTGGTCAGGCGCCCAAAATGGCCAGTCCACGGTTGGCGCCCTAGCGCTACCACTGATCGCACATCCAACAACCCCGCCTGTGGTCGGCCGGTGAATACGATAGCCAAGTGTCGGGCACGTTCTGCAGCGCTCAGTGTTGCAAGAAGCTCTCCCTGCACGGAGATAGTACCAGCCAACGGCGCATGTAGCCCGGCCAAGGTGTTCAGCATGGTCGATTTACCACCACCATTCACACCGATCAAGGCTACGAGTTCGCCCGCGTGGAGTTGAAGACCCACCTGCATCACCAAGGGCGAAGCGCCGTATCCAACGGACAGATCCACGGTGGAGAGCAACGTATTCATGCCGTATGTGCCCAACGTTTGCCGCTCCATAATACCCAAGCGACCACCGGGGCACCAAGCAGAGATGTAACGGCATTCAAGGGCAGACCACTGAGTACCGGTAGCTTCACGATCAAGCCGCAGAGCAAAGCCAGAAGCGCACCGGTTAGCACGGTTACCGGCAAAAGCACGGTATGATCACTGGTTCGACAGAGGCCGCGCGCCACGTGCGGTGTTGCCAAACCGAGGAACGCGATGGGCCCGCAGAAGGCAGTGATGGTGCCCGCCAGAACACCGGTGATCCACATGATGATGCGTCGATCACGCTGCACGGGCACGCCCAAACTACCGGCATAGGCATCGCCCAACAACAATGCGTTCAGCGACTTCATCATCAATAAAGCCGCAAGAACACCAAGCACCACCGGGAGCGCAAGCCAGGGTAATCGTTCATTCACCACCCCGCCGAACGAACCCATACCCCAGAGCACGAATCCTTTCAGCGCATTCTCCGGGCTGGCCACTTGCAGCACATCGATGATCGCACCGCATAAGTAGCCCACCATGAGTCCGATGATCAGTAGCGCAACACCATCACCCATCCGCCGGTCGGCAAGCATGATCAGTACCAACACGCCCATGGCCCCGAGGAAGGAACCCAGGATCACCGCCAGTTCCGTGGGTAGCCAGGATAGGATGAACAAGGGACGAGCCAGCATGAGCACCGCCACACCGAGGCTGGCACCGGAGCTTAAACCGAGCACCGAAGGGCCTGCCAACGGATTGCGGAAGAGCGTTTGCATAAGCAGGCCACAGCCCGCAAGGCCACCACCCGCAAGCAGGGCCGTAAGCGCTTCGGGCAAGCGCACTCCACGCACGATACGCGCAGCGCCACCGGAACCGTTCACCAAGGCAGTGAGTGCATCCACAGCGCCTAGGGGAACCGCACCGATCACCAGGTGAAGGAGGAAGAGCGTGCCGATCCCGATGAAAAGGGAGATGACCAGCAGGAGGCTACGCGACATGCAGCGAATGTAGGTCCTGCAGACACTTCGGAACGGGAGTTGCTGGGTAGTTTTGCCACCATGCGCCACCTGCACGTACTGATCATAGCCTTTATACTACTGGCATGCGGTTCCAAGCGCAGGCAACTGGAGCGTGCCCAGCAATACGAGACCGGGGGCATGTCGCGTGAAGCTTTCACCGGGTACGAGACCTTATATCGCAGTAAGCCCAAGTATGTTGAAGCTCACTTGGGCATGAAACGCACTGCACAGACCTTGTTGGACCAGAAAGCGATGGACGCATCCGGGTATTACATGGCTGGTGATCTGGTGGCCGGTGACAAAGCCTATGACGATGCGCGCACCTGGAAACGCCGGATGGATGCAGAAGGCCTTGCGTTGAAGTGGGATGACCAGGTGGATAGCAGACAACGAGCAGCGCGTGCGAGCCACGCCACGATCCTTTGCCAACAGGCGGATGTAGCATTCCGAGGAGAGAAGTTCAGCGAAGCGGAATCGTTGGCACGCGAGGCTGTAAGGTTGGATCCGACCTCGAAAGAAGCGGAATACATGCTTCGTCTCGCACAGCTCGAACCGCGTTATCGCGAAGCGGTGCGTGCTGAAGAACTAGGGCTTTGGCGCGATGCGTTCAGGTCCTTGACGTGGGTGACCAACAACGACATCAGTTACAAAGACGCTTGGACCAAACTGGCCGCTGTGCGTGAGAAAGCAACGTACACCTTGGCCATTGTGCCGCTTTATAATGGCAACCTCTACCCATCCAAGCTGGGTGGCATCGGTGGCTCGGTAGAACACCAATTGATCGCGAAAGTGAAGGAAGCCATCCTCGGCCTCGGCGACCCCACCATCGCCTTGATCGATCGGGACAACACGGACCAACTGCTTGCTGAGCAGCAACGTTCCATGGAAGGCGTATATGATGACCGTTACGTGGTGAACGCCGGTCGCTTGATGGGTGCGGCCCATGTACTCACACCGCGCATCCTCCGCTTTGATGATGTGCTGGGTCGCATGATCGAAGTGCAAGTACAAGTGCTCGATGCAGAGACCGGCCGGATCGAACGCGCACAGACCGTCGCCATTGGCAAGGCGGAACTATCACCAGGGAACACACGAAGCCAGTTACTGGAGTTGGCTTCCAAGCGGATCGCCGCCATCATTGCCGAATTCGAGCCACGCACGTCGGGAGCGGATCGGTGAATAGGAATAAGAATGTCGGCCGAGAACGGTGTTGCTCAAGGCCGGTAGCGTCACCATCAGATCCTGCTGAACGATAGGTTCTCCTTGTAAGGATCGTCAGGTTCTGTAGTGGTGAACGACCGATACCATAAGCGGCACCCTGCTACGTTCCTACCACACCATGCGCAAGACCACCCTATTCCTGCTATTGTTGCTTCTGAAAATAGGCACCGCCAATGGACAAGGCTGTAGCGATGCCGGGGTGTGTACGGCAGGGCCTATGGGGCAGATCAATGTGCCAAGTGACAGTGCTACGGCTGAACCTCGCCACTTCGCGCGCCTCGCTTTCGGCTACGCAATAGGTGAACAGAAAGTCGTGATCATGCAAGTACAGCCGGAGTTGAGCATCGGCCTAACGGATAGGCTATCGGTTCAGGTGAAAGTACCTTTTATCAGTGCGAGCGGCAATTTGGGCGATAACAGTGGCATTGGCGATGTGATATCGACGTTCAGTTACGCCTTCATCAAGGAACGTGAACGCAACCTCACGGGCATCATCGGCGTGCGCCTACCCACGGGCCGGTTCACACCGGAGAGCATTGCGCAGGCCACCTTCAGCCCGAATGCACAGCCGCTCCCCATGCCCTATCAACTGGGCTTGGGCACTACCGACCTTCTACTTGGCTTACAATACCGCCACAAGCGGTGGAGCAGCACATTGGCCTATCAGCATGTGTTGGCGCAGGATAACCAGAGCACCTTTTTGCACCGCTACTGGGCTGGTGTACCGGAAGCACGTGGTTATTTCGAATCCTTCGCGTTGGAGCGTGCGAACGATGCTGTAGTACGGATCCAATACGCCATTCCCATCAAGCGGATCACCCTGCAACCCGGTCTGTTGGCGATCCACCATCTCGGTAAGGACAGTCGGCTGGAGTTCAAAGATGGAACTGGCAACATGGAGATACCGGACCGCGTGGACATAGCCGGATCCGAAGGCCTCACCCTGAACTTCACTGCCGACGTAAGGTACCGAATGAACGACGCGTGGTCCATTGAAGTATCCTACGGATCGCCCCTGGTGGTGCGCCAAGTAAGACCGGACGGGCTCACACGGTCCATGGTGCTTGCCGTTGGCCTACGGTTCCTGTTCTGAACGCGTGATCACGATCGGTACATCTTGAAAACACCTGGGGGTAGCGGGCATCTCTCGGAAGCACTTCTGGCTGCGCGGGACTTCCTATCCCATCATCCCTTCAGTTGCTAATCCACTCATGGCACGAGCATGCGTTGATACACCCTGTACCGCTTCCAAACGACCGCACCCAGTCTTTCCAATTCGGCGCGCATGCGGGTGTTGCGCTGCATCACCAAGTGGCTATCGAGGTGCGTGAAGCCACGTTCGCGTGCGGTATCGAAGAGCGAAATGGCCAATGCAGCGGTGAGGCCCTTCCCTTGTAGGTCTGGCCGAACCGCGCCGAGCAAGAGGTCGAGCTGTTTGGAGCGTTCCATGGCACGCAGGATGTGCAGGAAACCGAAGGGCAATAGCCTTCCGTTGGCTCGCACGAAGCCTTCGCTCATATCGGGACTGGCGATCACGAAGGCGACCGGCTCGTTGTTGGCATCGGCGATCAGGCGCACCAACCGTGGGTCTAGGATGAACATGTTTTTGGCCGCCAACGCGTTCATTTCCGCCTCGCTCATCGGCGTAAAGCCTAGCAGGTCGCCATAGGTGGCGTTCACCAGGCGTAGAACAGGCACGATCCACGGTTTTAGCTCGCGCTTGGTGTGAAAGGGCACACGATGCAATCCGTACTGGCGAAGGCAGCGTTCCGCGATGAGCGCATAGCTCGGTGGCAACGCGCGTGGGATATCCATGCGGTAGCTGAGCATATCCTCGTGTGGCCCGTATCCGCAGGCTTCGACCATGGCGGGTAGCCAAGCGGGATTGGTGGGTGTAGCGATCACCGGCAAATGCTCGAAACCTTCGATCTGCAGCCCTTGCGGATCCTTATCACTGAAGCCGAAGGGACCGATGATCTGGTCCATGCCTTGACTGTGCGCCCACTCTTCCACCGCGCCGAGCAATGCTTGCACAACGCTCACATCGCGGATGCAATCGAGCTGGAAGAAACGTGCGGTCTTTTCGCCATGCGCCGCATTGTGACTGCGGTGGATGATACCCATGATGCGCCCTACCGCAACACCATCACACCAAGCGATCCAGCGCTCGGTATCGCAATGCTGCAACTGTGGATTCTTGCGCGGGTGGTGTAGCTCACGCTCATCGGTCAATAATGGTGGTACACGGTTGGGGCGTTGATCGGGCAAGTGCTGCACGATCCTCACGAATCGTTCCGAATCGGATGTACTGCGCACCGGGCGCACGGTGACCTGCATGTGAAGGAATGGTCACGCCAAGGTGCGAAAAGCGCTTGGAACCGCGATCATCCCTTTTCGATCACCAGCCTTTCCACACCGTAGATCTTGGACATGCCATCGGTCAGGCGTATCGTGTAATAACCTGCGGGTAGGTTCATCACGCTCAAGGGTTCGTTCCCACGCACCACCGACTCCAATACCCGACGGCCGGCTTCATCAAAGACCTCCACGCTCATCATATCCAACTGCTCGTGTGCCTTGAAACGCACCTGATCGTATGCTGGATTCGGATATACCTGAGGTTTGGTCTGGTCAATGGCCGCACCGATCCCCGTGTTCCCTGATGCGATCACTTCGATACGGGCTTTGGCAACTGCCCCGGTGGGGCCTTCGGAAACGAAGTAATAGCTACCCGTGTCGCGTAGGGTGAAGGTGGTCTCATTGGCATCCACCCCGGTGAAGGCGTAGCCTAAACCATGGCCGATACGCAGGCCACCATTCGGTACTGCGCCATTCGCATGGAAGGTGGCTGCGGACACCTGTGTGAGCGTGTGCGAGCCAGTCAATAGTAGTTCGATCGGGTCTCCTGCCTCCACCACGAGGAACTGAGGTTCGAAAACATCGTTCACCACAGCGAGCTGGTGCGTGTATTGGGCGCTCAACGGAGCAGCGGCGAAGAGAAAGAGGGGGAAGATGACGTGTTTCATGACGATAGGGTTTTAGCGGTTCTACAATTGACCATAGCGGGACAAATACCATTCCGATCCTGATCATCAGGCTGTTAAATGGTCCTAAATACCAGCACATGGGGTGGCCTTTACCCGGAATGGGGCAACCGACGACCGTCGCCGACGCTACGAGTTCTCAACGAAAGATCTACCGCATCATCCGCACACCGAACTTTGTGAATGTGGTTCTGCACCACGTGTACCATTGTCATGAAAAAACGTCCACCCAGCGGCATGGGCGGCTTGGTCTACAGCACCAACCGCAGCGTGAGCACCGTATCCGACCCGGTCACCCTACCGCCCCAGCAACAAGACCTGCGGATACACTTGGATCGATTGAAGGGCAACAAGGAGGTTACGCGTATCGCAGGATTCGTGGGCAAGGAGGCCGACTTGGAAGACCTGGGTCGCGCACTGAAGAACAAGTGTGGCGTTGGTGGCAACACCAAGGAAGGAGTGATCCTGCTGCAGGGCGACCACCGTGACAAGGTGTTGGCCTACCTAGCGGAGAAAGGCTACAAAGCGAAAAAAGCAGGCGGATGAGAACGACCCGGTCACGCTACCCCAGCCCTAAGATCCCACAATGTCCGGACTGCAAGCTGGACATGGAACCTGGGCTGGTACCAGACAACTGGAACGCGATCTACACGGACCAAAGCTCGTGGGTGCAGGGCAAACCTGCAGATAGTCTATTCACCGGGTTGAAGCTGAGCGGTCGTTTGGTGTTCCCGATCACGGCGTTCCGTTGCTCGAAATGCGGTCTGCTCCGCCATTATGCATTCCGGCCGAGCCAGCGGCATGGCTAAAAAGAGCGACCCCACCACGGTCTACCGGTTCACAGCACCGCTGGAGAAACAAGCCGGCCGTTTTGGTTGGAGCTATGTGGAATTCCCCCATGATGTGAAGGAGATCTTCGGCAAACGCGGGGAAGTTCGGGTGAAATGCCGGTTCAACGGCGTTGCGGCAGACCGAGCCTTGATGCCCACTCGTAGTGGGATCCACATCCTTTCGTTGAGCGGCACGCTACGGAAGGCCGCCGGTCTGAAGAAGGTCGGTGACCCGGTCCGAGTTGAATTGTGGCTGGATCCCGAGCCGGATCACATACAAGTGCCCACGGACCTAAGCGAAACGTTGGACTTCATGCCCGAGCTGAAGCAGGCTTGGGAAAAGGTGACACCTGGCCTGCGGCGCAGCATGTGCTTGTGGATCGATAGTGGCAAGACCGCACCCACACGCGCTAAGCGGATCGCTGAATTGATGCGACGGTTAGAAACAGGGCAACTACGCTGGAACGGAGCTCCTGAAAAGGGTTTAGCG
>JAEYWT010000005.1 GCA_023428865.1 Bacteroidota bacterium
GGGGGGCCCATTCCATTAGGGATGAACTACTTACTGGAAGTAGAAGTTCACACCGATGCGAGCACCGCTAACGCCGGTGTCGATGCCGAAGCCGTTACGCTTGGTACCACCTTCCTCGGTCACGCTCTGTACAGAGCCGGTGTTCGGGGTAGAGGTGGAAGGTACCCAGTACTCGGTGGTGGTCTCGTTGAAACCTTGGCTGCTGAGCGCAAGACCCCAGGTGTATTCACCGCTGAGGGAGATCTTGGGAGCGGCGAACCATTCAACACCTGCGAAACCATTGAGGCCGATAGCCATTACGCTACCTTGCTTGGTCTCGGTCACGCGCTGACCTTGGTTGTCGTTGCTGAGTGCGTTACCGTACTCATTGGTGGTCTTACCATTGCCGAAGCCAATGTTCAACTCACCACCGTAGATACCTACGACACGGGTGCTACCAACCCGCTTCTCCAGACCTGCGCCCAATTGAACAGCCATGTAGCTGGTCTTGGACACGTCCTCCACTTGGGGGATCGGGTTCGGGAAGGTTGGCAGTGGGTTTGGCAGCGGAGCGATATCCACCAGGTCGGTGGTCTTGTTGCTACCGAATCCGATGCGAACGCGACCACGGTAAGCCGTGTTGGCGTCGATCAGTTTCTTGCCACCGATAACCACTTGGGAACCGTTGGTGCTGGTGCTGTTGAAGAAATTGTTCAAGCCTACACCGCCGTTGTTGGTGTTGCCGTTGAACAGGTTACCTGCGTAGTTCAGGATCGGGGTTGCGTCAAAGGTCAATCCCCAGTCACCGCTCTGGCTCAGCCAGTTCTCTCCGCGGTTGCTGGTGATCTCCCCCGTTTGAGCGGAGGCCGTCATGGCAGCTACCATGGCTGCCGAGAACAGTACATGCTTCTTCATGGTCTATTGTTTAGGTGCGTGTTTGGTTCGAGGTTGGTTCGATCCGCGGGACGAAGATCAGTGCGGATGCGGGTGCAAGGTTATGAACTTTTCTGCAGTCTATGCACAGTGGTTTGTTGATCCACGTATTCGTCGGGCTGTTCTTGCCAACTATCGTGCCGTTTCCCACTTTCGGGGTGCAAATATGCGAGATCCGCGGAAAAAAACACACTCAGACCTTATTCTTTAACATCGGCACGAAGCGGAAAGCCCCTAGATCAGTCTGTTCCAGGCTACCGTCCAAGCGCTTTTCCAGTCGAAGCATGCGTTGCTCCTCCCCTTCGCCCACCGGGATCACCAGAAGCCCCCCGGCTTTCAGTTGAAGTGGCAGCCCTTCGGGTATGTAGGGTGCGCCACAGGTGACCAACACCCGATCGAATGGTGTTTCCTGGGGAAGCCCAAGGTATCCATCCCCGTAGTACAGGTTAGCCTTGATACCCATCTTGGCAAGGCGTTCCTTGGTCTGCAAGTACAGTGGTCGGTGCCGTTCTATACTGAACACCTTACAACCCAATTTGGCGAGTACGGCGGTCTGGTACCCGCTACCGGTGCCGATCTCCAACACCTTCATGCCCGGCCGTAACTGCAGGGTCTGCGTCTGGAAGGCTACGGTATAAGGTTGGCTGATGGTCTGCCCGCAGCCAATTGGAAAGGCGATATCCTGGTAGGCCATTTCCAGAAAAGCGCTGTCATCGATGAACTGGTGGCGCGGTATGTCGCCGATGGCTTTCAGCACAAGCTGGTCGGTGATCCCCTTCTCCTTCAATACATCTACCAGCCGCTTGCGTAGGCCTTGATGCCTGTAATCGTCCTTCAACACCATTGTGAAGCCGCGAAGGTAGCTGCCACCTTCCATGGAGCTGCATCGTGTTACTTTCGCGGCCCTGTTGAAAATGTGTGGTGGTACACACCACAACGAACACATGGCAAAGGTGAAGCCTTTACGGATCGGCGTGCTGGGTGGCGGACATCTGGGGCGCATCCACATCCAACAGTTGCGCGAGCTCCCAGAATGGGAATTGGCAGGCTTCTACGATCCGCATCCGGAGAAACGGGCTCGGATATGTGAAGAGTTCGGTGTTCGCGCCTTCGAGGACCAAGAAGAATTGCTTGCAGGGTTGGACGCGGTGGACATCGTAACCCCCACCATTACCCACGCCGCCCTGGCAACCCGTGCGTTGGAAGGTGGGTTGCATGCATTCATAGAAAAGCCGGTCACCGAGACCATGGCCGAGGCCGAGTATCTCTTGGTATTGGCCGAAAAGAAAGGACTGAAGGTGCAAGTAGGCCACGTTGAGCGTTTCAACCCGGCGTTCCAGGCCGCCCTGCCCTACTTCGCCGACCCCATGTTCATCGAATCGCACCGCCTGGCACAGTTCAATCCTAGAGGAACGGATGTAAGTGTGGTGCTCGACCTGATGATCCACGACATCGACCTGGTGCTGAACGTGGTGAAAAGCCCGGTGGTGGACATCCAAGCGAGCGGGGTATCGGTGGTGAGCACCACACCTGATATCGCCAATGCGCGCATCGCCTTCGCCAATGGGTGCGTAGCGAATTTGACCGCCAGCCGGATCAGCTTGAAGAACATGCGGAAAAGCCGCTTCTTCCAACGGGATGCCTACATCGCTGTGGACATGCTGGAGAAGAGCACCGAGATCGTACGGATGCGCACGGTGACAGGTGAGCCTGATCCCTTCGCCGTGACCATTGACCTGGGTGAGGGCAAAGGGGTGCGGGAGATCAGCTTCGAGAAGCCGGAGATCATACCGGTGAATGCTATCCGCGAAGAGTTACGATCGTTCGCGCAATGCATATCAACGGGCGAGGCACCCAAGGTACCCTTGACAGATGGGGTGGCCGCACTTCGGGTAGCACATGCGGTTCTGGCCGAAATGGCACAAAATGCCCGATAGTCGATACTGATCCGATATGAAACGCGTTCTTTCATGCATAGCATGATCCGTACATACCTTCTTATCACGGCAACCATAGCGCTATCCGGCTGTCGCAGAACGGAAACGATGCCTATGTATCTGGATATTCCCAGTGTGAGCCTGACCGCATCCGAGCTAGAGGGCGGCAATACAAGTAAGATCACCGAAGTATGGGTAACGGTCGATGAGAAGAGCGTAGGTGTTTGGGAACTACCAGCCCGTGTACCAGTGATCGGCGAAGGCACCCACACCATTGGCGTAACGGCGGGTATCAGGCGTAACGGCGCTTTCGATGATCGGGAGCGCTACCCCTACTACACCACCTGGCGCACGAGTGTGGAATTCGTGCCGGGCAGTTCCATGCCCGTTACACCAGAGGTCCGCTACCAGGGCGCCACGATCTGGACCGAGCGATTCAATGATGCTGGTAGCCAGCTGGTGGCCAATACACAGAGCGATACCACGCTGATACTCTACTCGCCAAGCGAACGCCCAGATGTGGTACTGGACAACAGCCAGTGTGGAGGTTTCGTTCTTGATACCCAGAACGACTTCGTGGCACTACAGACCGAACAGAACTTCTTGGGTGCGACTGGGCCAGTGTATATGGAAATGGACTACAGTACGGACATCGAGCTTACCATCGGATACACCTTTGAGGCGGATGGCAACACCCGGTACGAACCATGGGTGATCCTGGTACCAACGGCATCGGCGGGTTCGGTTGTCTGGAACAAGGTCTATATCGATCTGGCCACCTTCTTCAACACACCGGGCATTACTGGCCGAGATATCTACATCGCAGCACAACTACCCTCTGGCAGGACCTCGGCAGCAGGTTACTTCGACAACCTGAAGATCGTAAGGCCAGCATCATGACCAACAGGCGCAACCTCGTAGCTCGCTACGTGCTTGCCGACCTGGTAGGCAGTGCGACCGCGTGGACCTTGTTCTATCTCTATCGGAAGACCGTACTGGAGCCCGCCAAGTTCGGGCATACCGTTCCGGTGGAGTTCGACACGAACTACTTCAAAGGCCTGGTGCTGATCCCGCTGTTCTGGTTGGGGCTCTATACCGTGATGGGTGGATACCGGGAAATTCAGCGGCGGTACCGCACCTTGGAGTTGGGACAGACCCTATTGATCAGCTTCATCGGGGTGGTGATCATCTTCTTCGTGCTTTTGCTCGATGATGAAGTGGCCAACTACACGTTCTACTATCGCTCATTCCTCGCCCTTTTCGGGCTGCACTTCGGCCTCAATTTCTTCCTCCGGTTCCTGCTCACCAGTAACACGGTGCGCCGTGTACACGACCGTCGCATCGGGTTCAACACCGTATTGGTGGGTGGTAACGAGCGCGCCTTGGCCATCCATGCGGAGATCGAAGGCATGAAGAAATCGCCGGGTAACCGGTTCGTGGGGTTCGTGAACGTGAACGGTGGAGACCAGCTGTTGACCTCTGTTGGGCTAGAGCGCTTGGGAAAGTGGAACGAACTGCGACGGGTGATCGACCAACACGCTGTGGAAGAGGCCATCGTTGCGGTGGATTCCGGCGAACACGCGCACATCAGTCGGATCATGAACGAGCTGGAAGGCACCGGTGTACGGATCAAGATCATCCCGGACATGTACGACATCTTGGCCGGGTCAGTGAAGATGACGAGCATCTTCGGTGCCCCGTTGATCGAGGTGAACCCTTCGATCATGCCCGCATGGCAATTCAGTTTGAAACGGGCCATCGACATCTGCGCAAGCGCCTTGGCGTTGGTGGTGCTCTCGCCGGTCTATCTGATATTGGCCATCGGCGTAAAGCTCTCCTCCCCCGGCCCGGTATTCTTCTGGCAGGAGCGCATCGGCAAACATGGGCGCCCCTTCCGCATCGTGAAGTTCCGCAGCATGTACAGCGATGCAGAACGCAATGGTCCCCAACTGAGCAGCTCTGCCGATCCACGCATAACACCATTCGGCCGGTGGATGCGTAAAACGCGTATGGACGAGCTGCCACAATTCTGGAACGTGCTGAAAGGCGAAATGAGCCTAGTGGGACCTCGTCCGGAGCGGCAACATTTCATCGACGCCATCATGGAGGTGGCACCGCACTACCGCCACCTGCACAAAGTGCGCCCAGGGATCACCAGCTGGGGGCAGGTGAAATTCGGCTATGCCGAGAACGTGGACCAGATGGTACGCCGCCTGAAATTCGACGTGCTCTACATCGAGAACATGAGCATCGCCATGGACCTGAAGATCCTGGCCTATACGGTGCTGATCATCCTGCGGGGCGATGGCAAGTAGTGGCGGTTGATCCTCCACCCCTACCTTGCGGATCAATCGAAAAGACCATGAACATTTCTGTGATCGGTGCCGGCCAGATGGGCAACGGCATCGCCCATGTCTTCGCCCAAAGCGGCCACCACGTAACCTTGATAGACATTTCCCAAGCAGGCTTGGACAAAGGCGTGGCCACGATCACCAAGAACATGCACCGCCAGGTAGCCAAAGGCAGCATAAGCGAAGAACAGAAAGCGGCCACGTTGAAGAACATCGGCACTAGCACCGATATGGCCGCTGGTGTGAAGAACGCCGAACTCGTGGTAGAAGCCGCTACGGAGAATGTTGATCTGAAGTTGAAGATCTTCCGCGACCTGGATGCCAGTGCTCCGGTATCCTGCATTCTGGCCACCAATACCAGCAGCATCAGCATCACCCGTATCGCGGCGGCCACCAAGCGTCCGCAGCAGGTGATCGGTATGCACTTCATGAACCCGGTGCCTGTGATGAAGTTGGTGGAAGTGATCCGCGGGTACGACACCACCGACGCAGTGACCAAGACCGTTGTGGACCTGAGCACGGCCATCGGCAAAGTGCCCGTAACGGTGAACGACTATGCAGGCTTCATCGCCAACCGGATCCTGATGCCGATGATCAATGAGAGCATCGAGGCCTTGTTCCAAGGTGTTGGTGGTGTGGCGGAGATCGATGCGATCATGAAACTGGGTATGGCACACCCGATGGGTCCACTGCAATTGGCTGATTTCATCGGGTTGGACACCTGCCTAGCGATCCTGCGCGTGTTGCACGAAGGCTTCGGAAACCCGAAGTACGCGCCGTGCCCGCTGCTGGTGCAGATGGTGACCGCTGGCAAGCTCGGTGTGAAGAGCGGTGAAGGCTTCTACCAATACACGGCGGGCAGTAAGGACCTGGTGGTGGCACCAGCATTCCGGAAGTGATGATCCGCCAGGCGGACGTCGATGATTTGCCGGCCATTGGTGCCATTGCCCAAGCCGCCTGGCCGGTGGCCTATGCTACCATCCTCTCTCCGGGGCAGTTGGCGTACATGCTTGAGCTGATGTACAGCGAACGTGCTTTGCTGGACCAGATGACGCTGAAGGGACACCGTTTCCTGCTCGCAGAAGAAGGTGGAACGACCATCGGGTTCGCGGCCTTCGAAACGCATGTACGTGGGTCGCGTCGGACACGGTTACACAAGCTCTATGTGCTGCCCAAGACCAAGGGAAGTGGCGTGGGAGCGGCTTTGTTAGAGGCCGTGTGTGCGGCGGCGCGCGCCGGAGGTGACGCGCAGGTGGAGTTGAACGTGAACCGTTCCAACCCAACGATGGCATGGTACTTAAGGCGTGGTTTCGTGATCGAGCGCGACGAGGTCATCGACATCGGTCATGGCTACGTGATGGACGACCACGTTATGCTGTTGGACCTTTGGGCCTGATCAGTTGGCTGAGGTAGGATCTTGTGAAAGGCCGTACTTTTTGTACAGGCGGGCCTTCCGCTTCTCCAGTTTGGCCTGGGCTTTCGCGGTGCGGGCACTTCGATCGGCCACGGGAAGCTCGCCGCGTTCGATCCGTTGAACGATGATCTCCATGGTAGCATCGGTACCTTCCGGATCGTACTCTGCCTTCAGGTCGTGATCAAACAGGCGAGCGAGGCCTTGCCACATGAAGGCCACGAACGAACCGCGCAGCTGTTTCACCAGTTCGTAGGATGTCTGGCCGGTTTCCCGGTCGATCAATTTCACCAGCACCTTGCCCTGGCTCACGGTAAGGTCCTTCACCTCGGCTTCGAACTCGGCGCGCAATTCGGCTTCGGCGATCTTCACGTAGAGTTCCTGGTCGTTCTTGGCTTGAATGGACTGTAACTCGGTGTGGTATTCGGACAATAGCTGGCCCGTGATCTTGGCATAAGGGTACACCTTGATCACGTTGCGCATGAGCTTGTCGTACCGTTCCGCTTCTCGCCGATCGCGCGGTTTCCAGCGGCCCTCCACCTTGGCTTCGCCCAGGTAGATCAGGGGTATGGTATCGGTACCTTCCACCACGGCATGCACCACGTAAGCCTGGGCCAGCCCCAGCTTGGGCCACGCACAGGAAGCGGCGATCAACACCAGACCTAAAAGGGTCTTTCGGGACATGGACTAGCCTATTGACACGTGAAGGTACAACGCCGATCCCGTGCCATTATTCCCTTATACCGGTTCAGCGGCGCTTTAGTTTCCAAGCACTTAGGCCGGAAGCCCCTTCCACAGCGGCCTTGGGGCGCTGGGAGCGCTCGTTGGAGAGTGCGGCAGCCACCAAGGCAGCAGCAAGGCCTTCCTCGGGATCCTGCCCTTCCATTACGGCTGGCGTGAAATGGTCGCGCACGAAGTGGGTATCGTACTTGCCGCTACGGAATGCTGGGTGCCCCATGGTGAAGCGGCAGAAACCGAGGGTGGTCTCCACACCGGAAATGGCGTAATCGTCTATGGCGCGCTCCATACGGTGGATGGCCTCTTCACGGGTGGTCCCATGGGTGATCAGCTTGGCGATCATGGGGTCGTAGT
>JAEYWT010000006.1 GCA_023428865.1 Bacteroidota bacterium
ATCGAGAACCGCGAACATTTGGCGAAAGAGCGCGCGACCACACAGGCCGAGGTTGACGAGCACCACAAGAAGCTGGCCCGTTGGGAGCGCCTGCAAGTGGAGAAGCAAGATGAACCACGCTTCCAGAAAGTGCTTGCGGAAGTGACCAAGGAGAAGACCACGGCCGACCGCCAGCGCAAGGAAGTACGTGACAAACTGGAAGAGATCGGTGTGAAGTTGTTCGAGCAGCGCACCGCGTTGAACAAAGAGGACGAGCGGTTCAACCGCTTATTGCAGTTGCTGGAGCAGTGTGTACCACCGCCGGATCCGGAGGCGAAGGGCAAGGAACTGATCAGTGTACCGAACGATGCCGAGGACGCGATCGACCTGTACCGCAAGCTGACGTTGGAGCACAACAGCATGAGCCGCGAGATGGACCAGCTACGCTCGAAGATCGAGATGGTGCTGAAGAGCGACATCATCGGCCCCAACGAAATGGAGACGGTGCGCTTGATCCGCGAACAGATCGAAGGTCTGCCCACCTTTGAAGAAGCCCTGCGCAAGGATTGGGACACCTACCTGCATCAGCTGCGTGCCAACTTCGCGCAGGTGTTGAACGGCCTCAACGACATCAAGATCGCCGCAGACCGATTGAACCGTCGCTTCACCAACGTGAGCGTCTCGAACCTCGAGAGCTTGAAGATGGAGGTGATGGACCAGAACGATCTCGTCGGTGCGCTGCGCGAACTTGCCGAGACGGATCACACCGGCCTCTTCGACGACAGCAAGAAACTGGATGCCGCTTACCAAAGCTTCCGCAACAAACTGAGCGAGCGCATTACGCTGAACTACGGTGATCTGTTCACACTGCGCTTCACGGTGAGCACGCGCGCGGGTCGCACACACAGCTACGACAACCTGCAGGTGGAAAGCCACGGTACGGCCATCACCATCAAGGTGCTGTTCAACCTGTTGATCCTGCGCAGCATGCTGAAGGAGGATCCCAAGCAGAACACGCCACTGAGCCGCGTGCCGTTCTTCCTGGATGAGGTACACTCCTTGGATGCCATCAACCGGAAAGCGGTGTTGAGCATGGCGAAGGACCTCGGCTTCATGGCCATCACCGCGGCGCCGGAACCGGTGAGCGAGGTGGACAGCCTGTACTTCCTGCGTCCGAAGAACGGCCGCTTGGTGCTCCGCAACGAACTGCGCATCGGCGTGAAGTTCGACGAAGCGATGGCAGAAGCATAGTCCTTGACCGATCAGTACGAACAAGCCCCGTCTCAACACCGGGGCTTGTTGCATTCTAGCCTTCAGCTAAAGCCTTGGTTTCCGCCTCATCCAAGAACAAGCGGTACTTCTCCTTTTTCACTGGCCCAAGCCGATCGTAGAAACGCACGGCATCCACATTGAAGGAAGGTGTTTGCCATTGCATGCGTGTAACACCCATGTCCAATGCTTGCTGTGCGATGGCCTTCATCAACTGTTTGCCTAAACCCTTGTTACGTGCCTCGGGGCGAAGGAAAAGGCAATCCATGTGCATGTAGTAGGCGGCATCCCAGGTGGAGCATTCCACACTGAAGGTGGCGTAGCCCTTCAAACGTTCCTCTTCCACCGCAACGATACAATAGAGCCTTGCGCCGGTTGAGAAGATCATATCACGAAGTGCCTCCTCCTTGCCTTTTGGATCGAACTCTGATCGTTCATAGGCGGCGTGTTCGGTGCAAAGTTCGACCAGCTCGGGCAGGTCGGATGGTGTGGCTTGGCGGATGGTCATTGGGTGGAGGATACACCAAAGTACGGCAGCACAAGAAGTGTTGCTAGAGCACATTCACCGTACGTATCCGCGACGGCGCTGTAGAAGTATCACCAGTACCAACAAGATCACCCCGCCAACTACCCACCATCCGTACTTCGTCCAGAAACCGAGTTGGATCGGATCCACATCGCCCACGAGCACAAGGCCTGCCCAGTAGTAAGGCATAGCGAGTTCGGCATCGGCAGTGGCCAGGTGCTGCAATTTGGCCTGTCGCAAGGCTTCATGCTTGGGTAGTCCATCAGCGAGCAGTTCGTAGAATCGCGCGATGATGGTGGAGCTGACCTTCTCGTCTATGCTCCACAGCGACATGACCAAACTGGGGCAGCCAGCGTAAGCGAACCCGTAACCGAGGGAGCGAACGGCTTCACCATCATCGGCACCGGTGCCCGTTTCGCAGGCTGCCAACACGGTCAATTGCGCGCGTAGGTCCAATTCGTAGATCTCATACGCATGCAGGTAGCCATCAGCATCGGGGTCAACGCCGGAGCCGTCCTTGCTGAACACCAACCGCGAATACATGGGGTTGGTGGAGTTCATTTCGGCATGGGTGCCCAGATGCAGGATACCATGGTCGCGCATGGCCGAACGGAAGCCTTTCTCCGTAGCGCGTGAACCCAACAGCACGTTGGCGCTGAGCGTTCTGCCCAGTGCTTCTGCGGTGCGCATGGCAAAGGGTTGGCGAACATAGCGCAGATAATGATGATCGATCCGGCTGCTATCTGCGGCATGTGCGAGATAATCCTGTTTCACTTCATCGGTGAAGCCGGGGGCTAGAGCCAAGGCGCTGTGCGATCGTTCGCGAATGAGCTGTGCGAACTGCACGGCAGTGGTGGCACTGAGCAGGTAGGCGATCGTATAGCGTTGAAGGACCAACGCATTCACCTCCATGCTCACCGATGGGTGCTGTGTGCGCAGGACCTCGAAGTTCACCGCGCGCAACGGACCATCAGGCAGGATGAGGAGTTCTTCACCAGAAACATGCGGAACGAGTGGCGCCAAGACCTGTTCATACAACGTGAATGCCACCGTGCGATACGCATCATCATTGCGCTTCGCGATAGCATCGTTCAACTCGCGTACACGCCCTGCTAGGTGCGTGGCATCCAACTTCACGAGGTGTGCAGTGCGAGGTGTAACGACCAATGCATACAGGTCATGCTCGCTTTGCGCATAGGTAATGAAGGTGCGGCCAGGCTTGAGCAAGCGTGACCGGATCTCGTCCAGCGTGGTGCTAGCCTCCCCGTGGCGCAGGGCGAAGTATGCGGGATGATCCTGCCGCAGTCGCTCCAAAAAAGCGGTGTAAGCCTGCTCATTGGCGTGGAGGTGGATGGCGCTTGCAGGATCGTCGGGATCGATCACCAGGGCGGTGATCAGCTCCTGCTCGCGGGCGACCACCGAATCCGGAACACCAGCAAAGCGGATACCCTTGAAGGCATTGAGCCGTTCCTTCAGAAGGGTTGACCGATCAGCTTCGGAGATGGCCAGGAATCGCTCGCATGCTGCATCCATACCCAGTTCTTCGCGCGAATCGAACGCAAGATCCAGGGCTAGATCGAAGAGGCGTTTCTGCGCACCGGTGAGCAGCAACTTGGAGGCGGCATCATCCACCACGGCCTTGTTCCGGGTGAGTGAAAGAATGGCCAATTCGATATCGGCATGCCACGAGTTCCACTGCGCGATGGTGGGTCGTGCACCGGCTAGGGCTCTTCCTGCGCGCACCTTCCAGTGAATCGCATCGGGCAGGAGTTGGGGTTCTGGGAACGTGTTCGGAAGTGGGCTCTTGCGCAAGGTGGACTTCCGCGGCTCGAGGAGGCGCAACGCCCGTTCCGCGAAAGAAAAGGCGGCGTAATAGTCACCGGCGGAAAAGGCAGCCTCGGCGCACAATACATCCATCTGCACAACTTTGTGATGTGTGCTATCGTAGATGTTGACCTGCACCTGACGGGAACGTTGCAGGTCTTGCAATGCTTCAGCTGGTCGCCCCGCCCGGATGCGCGTGAAGCCCCGCAACTTAAGGGCGTGGGCAAGCATGGCATCCGTTCCGGACCCGCCGGCCTTCTCACTGGCCGACAGACTGATCCTGAACAGCGAATCGGCCTTGATGAATTCACCTTGTCGTGCGAAGGCATCACCGAGCTTGGCTGTAGCACGGATGTATTCTTCGCTTTGGAGACCGAGCTTCCGTTGACTGGCGTTCACGTACGCTTCGAGCAAGGTTTGTGCCTTATCGGGGTTTCCGGCATCCATCTCCAGATCCGCGAACCGTTCCTTCACCGCGAGCAGTTGCGCATCATCAGCCTGCAGCACACTGCTTCTGTCGCGCCAGGCCATGTCCAGGAATTCGCGAGCGCGACCATGATCACCCCGTTCGAAATACACCGTGGCGAGGTTCACGTACGTACGCGATCGGTTCACCATCACCTCGTCGCGGGTGAATTGATCCGTGGTCGAGGTAAGCAACCGATCGTAGATCAGAAGGGTTTCATGATAGAACCGCTGTGCCCTCGCCACATCTCCCGCGGATTGCCAAAGGACGGCCAGGTTCCCAAACGCCGTGGCCTTTCGACCGAGAGAGGCTTCCGTGGTCCCATCGCCCAACTGATCCAAGGCTTTCTGGTAGTAGGTCTCCGCCTCGCGCACCCGACCCAAACGCCAAGCCGCAACACCGGCGGCGGTATACGATTCAGCCCATTGTTCCGCGGGAATGGAATCCGCTTTCTCGTATTGAGCAATGGCTTGTAGCGCCCAATGAGCCGTTCGCCGATGATCACCGAGCATGCTATGGTCGAAAGCGAGGTATTGTCGGGCGCGGCCACGTTGGCTGATGGGGACCGATGGATCGGAATCGGCCACCACCACGGCGATGGAATCCACACG
>JAEYWT010000043.1 GCA_023428865.1 Bacteroidota bacterium
CAATAGATCTGCGCTGTCGCCATCGGCTCGGGCGCGAGGATGCGGCAAAAAGATAGATCGAGGTTCGAGGGCATCTTCGAGTTGGTGTGTGTGTGTGTGACAAGTTAATCCAGCTTCTTTTCTCAACTTGGCCGCATGTTACAACGGTTCCCCTTCGTTCTACTTGTATGCATGTGTGTGTTGAGCGGATGCGCATCCATCCTGAATGGTGGCACTACTGGCATGGAGGTCACCTCGGCCCCCCCGGAGGCCACGGTATTCGTGAACGGCAACCAGCGCGGTACCACCCCCTTCCGGTATGTGTACGATCCCGCCGACGGCCGCGAAGTGATTTTCGAGTTGCGCAAAAGTGGGTATACACCCAGCACCTTCGTGGTACGCCCTCGGATGGACAATGGTGTACTGTTCGCGGATGCCATGTTGCTGGGAATACCCTACATCGTGGACCGCAAGAGCCCAGCGCTGTACGAAATGCCAGCGGAAACCTACAGTGCCAACCTCTACAAAGAGGTACCCAGCGAAATGCAGCGGCAAATGGTACCGATCAGCACCATGAAAGTGGCCCTGGGCGACCGACCTGATATGGGGAAGGCCAATGGGGCGAAGATCACCACCGGTGCCGATGGTTTCTTCCGCGACATCACCTATCCCGATGGGCTCACCAGTTCTGTTCTCAGCGGCACACGCAACACCTGGATGGACGCCAAGATCGCGCGGCCAGGCACGCAGAAAGGCGATGAGATGATCCAGCGGGCGAAGCTCTATCTGGAGCCGAAGCTCGAACGTATCAATGCAGACATGAAAGGGCAGCGCAAAGCGTGTAGCGGACCGATCGAGGTGGCCATTCGCTGGCAGTTCAAGAGCGCTTTGGACAAGGATAGTGTGCTCTTCGAGCGGCTCACCACCACAACCTACCTGGCCAATAACGAACAAGCCGACCAGGCCTTGGGGCAGGCCCTACAGCATGCGGCGCGCAAGTTCAGCGAATTGGATGCCGTGCCGGACATGGTACAAGCAGCGTACGGTAGTGGACTGGCCCGTTCCAAGGGAAGTAACATGGATCTGATCCGGCCCAAGGCCATTCCCTTCAACGGTCGCAAGGAGATGTTGTCCGCCTTGGTGAAAGCCGTGGTAACAGTGCAAACGAACGATGGACACGGTAGCGGCTTCCTGATCACCAACGATGGCTACTTGATCACCAACCAACACGTGGTGGGTAGTGAAAGCCTGGTGAAGGTGAAGTTCGAACAAGGCTTCACGCTGGACGCACAGGTGGTGAAGACGAACCGCGACTTCGACTTGGCGTTGTTGAAGGTGCAGGCCACGGACCTTCCAGCGCTCACCATCGGCGACGACAAAGGCTTGATGCTCGGTGAAGAGATCTTCGCTATCGGCACACCCATGGAAGCCTCATTGAGCCAAAGCGTCTCACGCGGCATCCTAAGCGGACGGCGCGACATCGATGGCCGCAGCCTGCTCCAGACCGATGTCAGCATCAACCCGGGGAACAGCGGTGGGCCATTGATCGATGAGAACGGCCTGGTGGTAGGTGTGGCCACCTTGAAGATCAGTGGCAAAGGGTTGGAAGGACTCGGTTTCGGCGTACCTATCTCGCAAGCTTTTGAAATGCTCAACATCACCTTTCAGCCATGACGCGATCACTACTCGCAAGCCTCTTGGCCATTGTTTCGAATTTGGTGCTGGGACAATGGGGGGTCAGGGCTGGAGCCCAGTGGGAACGCCTATCACCTAGCGCCTTGGTGAACGGCAACCTTTCACTGGATCACGACGTGAATGACAAACTCTCTTTCAGTCTGGACCTTATTGCTGGCTTCGGACTTAAGAACCGTGGTTCCGCACGTATCGGGAGTGATTCGTACAACTACGAGGCAGCCACGAACACGTTCGGATTCACCTACCATTCGAGATTCTTCATCGGCGATATTGATCGAACTGCATTCTACTTCGGACCATTCCTAGGCTACAGGAAGGCCACCATCTCAACAACGCCAGAGACCTTTAGCTACTACTACCTCAATGCCCCACCAGTGCTCGCGACCAAGCAAAAATTCAGCGGGTCGCTTTTTCCTGTCGGGATGCGTTTCGGACTGCGCGACCCACTCGATGGTTTTTTTGGAGATGTGTTCTTTGCCGTTGGTACCCTATTGGGCGATACAGAGCGGTTCAACAGGTCAACCTTGGACCCCAAGCACGTGATCGGCGGGGTATTTCTTCAGGCCGGCTACTCCGTTGGCGGTGGGTGGTAGAACGTAACGAAGCCCCGCCCGCCATACAGCGGTGGGGCTCCGTTACCTGAGGGCTTCAGCCTTCAGCAGGGCGAACGCGACAGTTGTTCTACCGGTATCCGTTGATGTATGCATTGGCGATGATCTCACTTTCGCGGATCAGCCCTTGCACGATCTCTCGGATCACGTCGTTCAACTGTTGGTCCGTGTACCGGTCCAGGTTGTTGTACACGTGCGTTTTGCGCTTGCTGCTTTTGATGAAGGCTATTTTGTCCTTCTTCGTCATGTGGCCTTCTACGGCGGGGCGGGGAAAAAGATCCCCTGAAAGCGAAAAAATCGAGGAAACCCACGCTGGGCGGGACTTTGAAAAAAGGACCGGCGGGCCGAGGACGGCTTCCCGAAGGAAGCGGCCCAAGACCCGCCGGCAGGGGGGCGAAAAAAGTGTTAAGCCATTGACTGGCGCTGGGCCGTGCGCAGTGCGCTCAGCAACCGCAACGTGTGCATGTAACGCGCTACATCGCCGGTAAGCATCTGGCGCATGGCTTCGCGTTTCAGCTTCAGGTATTCTGTGATGGAGGGTTTCATGGTAGGTAGTTGTTCGTGGTGAAGGACCAATTCCAAGTGGCGTGCCAAAGTGCAACCATGAACTATAACGCCATGGTGACCAGCGAATTGCACACGACCACGCAGGGAAGTGGGACCAAGGGAGTGCGAACAGGGGGCGGATCCTCTATTTTCGCAGCCGATGCATCGTGGCGCCTACCTTGTTGGAGTGGCAGGAGGCAGTGGGTCTGGCAAGACCACACTGGTACGCGCGCTTCGGCAAGCCTTGCCAGAAGGCATGGTCTGCCAGATCTCGCAAGACGATTATTACCACCCGATCGAGGCACAAGCGGTGGACACCAATGGCAAGGTGAACTTCGACCTGCCTGGTGCTGTGGATATGGATGGGCTGGCCCGCGACCTGCGCACATTGGTAGCCGGTGAGTCCAT
>JAEYWT010000086.1 GCA_023428865.1 Bacteroidota bacterium
GGTGCTTGGTGCCGGTATCGCACTGCACCGCCTGCGCAAGGAATGGAGCGGTACGGTGATGCTCGTATTCCAACCCGGCGAAGAGAAGGAGCCCGGTGGTGCTTCGTTGCTCGTAAAGGAAGGTGTGTTCAACGATCCGAAACCATCAGGTATCCTCGGTCAGCATGTTACACCTGAACTACCCATCGGTAAGCTGGGCTTCCGCAGCGGACCGTTCATGGCAGCGGCGGATGAGCTCTACATCACCGTGAAAGGACGCGGCGGCCATGCCGGTTCTCCGCATCTGTGCATCGATCCGGTACCCATCGCGGCGCAATTGATCCTCGCGCTTCAGCAAGTGGTGAGCCGACGCAACAAGCCCGGCCAACCCATGGTGCTTTCGTTGGGCAAGGTGATCGCCAACGGTGCCACGAACATCATTCCCGACGAGGTACGGGTCGAGGGCACCATGCGTACGTTCGACGAGGTCTGGCGCGAAGAACTGCATCGCTTGTTGCCCGAACTGGGTCGTGGCATCTGTGAGGGCTTTGGCGCCACAGTAGACTTCCGCATCGTGAAAGGATCACCCGTGGTGAAGAACGATCCAGAACTGAATGCTCGCATCCGTGCTGCAGCGGTCGAGTTCATCGGCGAGGAGAACATCGTGGATATGGACATCCGTATGGGTGCAGAGGATTTCGCTTACTACACGCATGTGATGCCGGGTTGCTTTTTTCGCTTGGGCACCGGGAATCCTGCGAAGGCGGGTACACAGAGCGGATTGCACCGCGCGGAATTCGACATCGATGAGGATGCGCTCGCGATCGGAGCGGGCATGATGGCTTGGGGGGCGATCTGTGAGTTGGGGCACTAAGTGCTCAACTCACGATGATGTCGTCCACCTCGATCACCGGCGCTCCGTTCTTTTCGTGAACGGTCAGTTCCACGCTGTTGGAGGTACGGCCGCGGACCGTCCATAGATCGAGCTTCACGTTGAACGCGCCGGGCCAATTACGTACCGGTGATATGCGCAGATCGCGCCATACGGTCTCCGGCGGCATCACCAGCGCGTTGCCCACGTCGTCCACCGCTGCTTCCATGTCGTCGGCACTAAAGCTCTTGCCCCCAGTGGCTTCTTCCAGCTCATCGAAACGACGCTCCACCAGCAGTCTCATCACGTGCTTGGCAACAAGGGTGAGGTCGTTAGGGCTCATCGTCAGGTCCAGAGCCAGAGGTACAACAAGGCCCACACGCCAATGAACAGGGCACCCACGGCCAAGGTGCCCCGGTGTTGCATCAGATCGCGCTTTACCAACAGACGATAGAGCGCCCACCCAAGAAAGAGGGCCAGAAGACCGATGACCATTACGAGCCGTCCCATGTGTGCTATTCTAGGGTGTGATGATCAGTTCGCTACTTCGCTCATGAACTTCAAGCGCACCAACCGCAGCTCCTCTTCACTGTAGTCGCCATCGAACTCCTGGTGCGCCGTTTCGATGTCGTCCGTTTCACTGTTGCGGAAGTAATCCATGATCTCCTCCTGCACGTCGGATTCGAGGATGTCGTTGATGTGGTAGTTGATGTCCAGCTTGGTGCCGCTCATCACAATGCTCTCCAACTCGGTGAGCAGGTCTGGCAGGCTAAGCCCCTTGCCACGCGCAATGGCATCCAGCGGTAGTCGTTTATCGATGTTCTGGATGATGTGGACCTTGTTGCCGCTCTTGTTCACCACGGAGCGCACCACGACTTCATCTTCCCGCTCGATGTCGTTCTCCTCCACATACTTCGCGATCAGCTCCACGAAGGGCTTGCCATACTTGGAGGCTTTCCCCGGGCCAACGCCGGTTACCTGCGTAAGGTCATCCATCGTTACCGGATAGCGCATGGTCATCTCTTCCAGCGAAGGATCCTGGAAGATCACATAGGGTGGCAGTTTGTGCTTTTTGGCAACCTGTTGGCGCAGGTCCTTCAGCATGGCCATCAACTTCTCGTCTGCAGCACCACGGGCTGCGCTTCCACCTTCGTCATCACCCACCTCATCGGAGGTGTAGTCACGCTCCTTCACGAATTTGATGGAGACCGGTTTCTTCTTGAACTTCTTACCGGCTTCGGTAAGGCTTAGGTTGCCGTAGGTTTCTATGTCTTTATGCAAGAAGCCATGCACCAGACCTTGGCGTATCACCCCCATCCAATGCTGGCTTTCCTTTTCGTCGCCCTTGCCGTAGATCTTCAGGTTGTCGCCTTTGTAGGTCTTGATCTCGCTGGTCTCGGTGCCGGTGAGCAGGTCGCAGATGTACTTGGCCCGGTGGCGCTCCTTGCTTTCGAGCACTGCATCAAGCACCATAGCCAGGTCGTCCTTGGCCTCGTAGGTCTCCTGGGGATTGGTGCAGTTGTCGCACGAGCCGCAGTCGTTCCCCTTCATCTCCTCGCCGAAGTAGTGCAGCAGGTATTTGCGGCGGCACATGCTCGTTTCGGCGTAACCAACGGTATCCTGCAGCAGCTGCTTGCCGATCTCCTGCTCCGCCACCGGCTTGCCTTGTAGGAATTTCTCCAGCTTCTCGATGTCCTTGTAACTGTAAAAGGCAACACATTTGCCTTCGCCACCATCGCGTCCGCCACGGCCGGTCTCCTGGTAGTAGCTCTCCAGGCTCTTGGGGATATCGTGGTGGATCACGAAGCGCACATCGGGTTTGTCGATACCCATGCCGAAGGCGATGGTGGCCACGATCACGTCCACATCCTCCATCAGGAACTTGTCCTGGTGGTCGGCACGCTGCGCGGCATCCATGCCGGCGTGGTAGGGTAGTGCCTTGATGCCGTTCACGTTGAGCGTTTCGGCCACTTCCTCCACCTTCTTGCGGCTGAGGCAGTAGATGATACCGCTACGACCGCTGTGCTGCTTCACATACTTCGTGATCTCGCGGTTCACGTTGTGCTTTGGGCGTACCTCGTAATAGAGGTTCGGTCTATTGAAGCTGGCTTTGAACGTGGTTGCGTTCGGGATGTCCAGGTTCTTGAGGATATCCTCCTGCACCTTGCCCGTGGCCGTGGCCGTGAGTGCGATCACCGGTACGCGCTTGATCTTGTCGAAGATGGTGCGCAGGTTCCTGTACTCCGGCCGGAAGTCATGGCCCCATTCGCTGATGCAGTGCGCTTCATCGATGGCGAAGAAGCTGATGCGGATATCCGTGAGGAACTCCACGTTCTCTTTCTTGGTGAGCGACTCGGGAGCCACATAGAGGATCTTGGTCTTCCCCTCTTTGATGTCGGACTTCACCCTCAAAGTCTCGTTCCGGGTAAGCGAGCTGTTCAGGAAGTGGGCCACCCCGTCATCCGAACTGAACCCGCGCAGGGCGTCCACCTGGTTCTTCATCAGGGCGATGAGCGGGCTTACCACGATCGCGGTGCCTTCGCTCATGAGGGCGGGTAATTGATAGCAGAGGCTTTTGCCGCCGCCCGTGGGCATGATCACGAAGGTGTTCTTGCCGTCCAATACGTTCTGGATGATGGCTTCCTGTTCACCCTTGAACTGGTTGAAGCCGAAGAACTGCTCGAGCGCTTCCCGAGGAGTGAGGTCTACTTTTACCATTAGCTGTGGCGCCGGAGCATGCTGGCCGCCTGTTTATTGAGAGGCTTAAATGTACGGCGCGGAACCTTTCCACAATAGCATTTTTAGGGCAACTTAACAACCATGGCTTTCCCTGACTTGGCTCTACCGTGCTTCGTTGAAAACTGAGGCCCAGCGGACTGGACGCCCTTCGGCCACCGGCTATCTTTGGCCCTCGCGGCTCCGATTTTGTCCACATC
>JAEYWT010000145.1 GCA_023428865.1 Bacteroidota bacterium
TGCGGAGATCGACAATGCGTTGGAAAGTGCCGCCTTGGGCAAGTACGCCTTCCTCTACGTATCGCCCGAACGCTTGGCATCCGAACTCTTCTTGGCGCGCTTGCCTCGCTTGCCACTGGGCCTCATCGCTGTAGACGAGGCTCACTGCATATCCCAATGGGGTTATGACTTCAGACCGGCTTACCTCGGTATAGCCAAAGTCCGCGAGCTGCGGCCAGAAGTACCCGTGATCGCCCTAACCGCTTCGGCCACGGAAACTGTTGCCAACGACATCATGGAGCGGCTCGCGTTCAAGGCGCCGCATATCATCCGTGGCTCGTTCCAACGACCAGAACTAACCCTATGGATCAGTCGCGGGGAGGATAAGAACGGCCGCATGTTGCGTGTGCTTCGGCACATCCACGGCACGGCTATCGTGTATGTCCGCGAACGAAGGCTCACCATGCGTATGGCCGCTTTCCTCCAACAGAACGGGGTTTCGGCTGCGGCTTACCATGCGGGCATGGCTCCTGAAGAACGAGACCGTGTGCAGCAGGATTGGACCAGTGGTGCCATGCGTTGCGTGGTGGCCACCAATGCGTTCGGCATGGGCATCGATAAAGCCGATGTACGTGTGGTGATCCACCTGGAGCCGCCACCTGATCTGGAAAGCTATTACCAGGAAGCAGGGCGCGCCGGTCGTGATGGCCAGTCCTCTTCGGCATTCTTGCTGACCGGACCCGGTGATGTGGAGAAGTTGCAGGAGCGCTTCAACGCATCGTACCCCACCTTGGAACAGGTGCGCAAGGTGTATCAGGCCTTCGCCGATATCCATGGCATCGCCTTGGGCTCGGGCCTGTTGGAAGCATACGAAGTGGATAATCGGGCATTGGCCGCTCGCACCAAGTTGCCTGCGGTGGTTGTGGCGCATGCGCTGAAAGCCTTGGAACTCGATGGTAAGCTTAGCCTATCCGATGGCGTGCGCAGTCCATCGCGGGTACTGATCATCGCCGACCAACGGTTGGTCTATGGTAAACGGGTGAATGATAACCGCCACGGTCCGGTGCTCGAGGCGCTGCTCCGAACTTATGGTGGCCTGTTCGAGGAGCCGGTTCTGATCGATGAACTGCGCCTAGCCAAAGGGTTGAAGTGGCAGGTGGAGACCGTGGTGAAACGCCTCCAGGAACTGCATCAACAAAAGGTGATATCGTACAAGGAACGGAGCGATTCCCCCAGCGCCACCCTGCTCACACCTCGTGCCGATGCCCAGCGCATGGTGTTGGATCCTGCTGCTCTTGCGCAACGCAAACAACGAGCACAGGATCGCTTGGATGCCATGGTTTCATTCTTGGAGAACACCGAAGAATGCCGGTCTCGCCTATTGATCCGCTACTTCGGCGAAGAGGTGGCCAAGGATTGTGGTACCTGCGACGTATGCCGCGGAAGGATGACCTACGCCAAACCTGCCCAAGGCGAACACCATGTGGCCGAACCACACGGCCTCTCTCCCAAAGCCGCGAAGGAATTGCGCTGGGAGCTGGATGAACATGGCGAAGATGGACTTAGTACCTGACTGACCATGATCTGAATGGCCATACCAAAAGGTCATGAGATGGTGAATTGCATGGAGGCTAAGCCGTTGCCCCTCTCCTACTACCGCGAACGTGATGCACTACAGGCCGCGCGAGACCTGCTTGGCAAAGTGCTCTACACCCGCTTCGATGGCGTACTCACTGCTGGCATCATCACCGAGACGGAAGCCTACATGGGTGTGGACGACCGTGCATCCCATGCCTTCGGTGGTCGGCGAACCGCGCGGAACGGAATGATGTATGCCGATGGTGG
Source organism: Bacteroidota bacterium (assembly GCA_023428865.1). Lineage (GTDB taxonomy): Bacteria > Bacteroidota > Bacteroidia > Flavobacteriales_F > PHOS-HE28 > PHOS-HE28. Next base: position 1,825 of record JAEYWT010000145.1, read on the forward strand.
AACTGCTTACGTTTACCTATGCTATGGCATACACCATCTCTTCAATGTGGTGCTACTCGGTCCAGAAGTGCCACATGCCGTGTTGGTGCGGGCGATCCATCCGTACATCGGTGAAGACACCATGCAGCTTCGTCGAGGAACACGCACGTTGACCACCGGTGGACCGGGAACACTGAGCCAGGCACTTGGCATCCGCACCACGCACAATGGAGAAGACCTGAGCGGTCAGCGGATCTGGATCGGTGATGTCGGCATTCAAGTGCCACAGGAGGCGGTCGTCATCGGTCCACGCATCGGTGTGGAATATGCCGGTACCGATGCCTTGTTGCCATATCGTTACCGCATCGCACCTTCGCACCTACATTGATGGAAGAGAACAGACGGATCATCTTCATGGGGACACCCGATTTCGCGGTGGCCACCTTGAACGCCTTGGTTGCGGACGGTTTGAACGTGGTTGCCGTGGTCACCGCACCCGACCGTCCAGCCGGAAGAGGCAGGCAGTTGCGCGCATCTGCAGTGAAGGAACGCGCGGTGGAGCTGGGCCTTCCCGTACTTCAGCCGGAGAAGTTGAAAGACCCTGCGTTCAACCAGGAACTCGATCGACTCGTTGCAGCGCTATATGTCGTGGTAGCGTTCCGGATGCTGCCCGAAATGGTCTGGAACAAGCCACCCTTGGGAACAGTGAACCTCCACGGATCGCTGTTACCAGCCTATCGCGGCGCGGCACCGATCAACTGGGCGGTGATCAATGGTGAAGTACACACGGGGGTCACCACCTTCAGGATCCAACACGAGATCGATACCGGCGACATGCTTTTGCAAGAGCGCACACCGATCGGCCCTGATGAGACCGCCGGTGATGTGCATGACCGTTTGATGGCGATCGGTGCTGCGTTGATGGTGCGCACGGTGCATGGCCTATTCGCTGCGGAATTGCACCCGTTACCGCAGGTGGTCGACCAGAACGCACCGCCACCAACGGCGCCAAAATTGAACAACGAGAACATGCACGTGCGCTTCGATCGCCCGGCCAGGCAGGTGCATGATCATGTACGTGGTCTTAGTCCCTACCCTGGTGCGTGGTGTACCTGGACCGACCCGAATGGACAAGCGCAGCACACGAAAGTCCTGCGTACACAGCGCTCGGATCGTAGCACCAATGAAGCCGCTGGTACGCTTGTGGTGCATGGACCACGGTTGTTCGTTGCCTGTGCAGACCAGCTGCTGGAGATCATGGAACTGCAAGCGGAAGGCCGCAAACGCATGTCAGCCGCGGAATTCCTGCGAGGCACACGCAACGTGGAAGGCGGAACACTCGGCTGAAAGCACCTTATGTTGGGTCAGCCGAAGCACTGATGAACGTCACCTTGTTCCGTTGACCCAACGACTATGGAACTCAAGAACGCCCCTTTCCTGAAACCCTTGCTGGGGGCGGGATACAGGCCCACTTATCAACAAACCCCCAATGTTTTCAACATTCTCCGACCATACCGCCGGAAACCGTTGACAGACGCGGTCTTCAGGATACATTTGCCCCGAGTTCACTAACAACAAACCAACTCAACACAACAACCATGAGCTTGAACAAAGCAAGCATCATCGAGGCTATCGCCGCCGATGCGAAGATCTCCAAGGCTGACGCTAAGCGCGCCCTCGACGCTTTCGTTACCAGCACCACCAAGGCGCTGAAGAAAGGCGAGCGCGTTGCCCTCGTTGGCTTCGGTACATTCTCCATCACCAAGCGTGCTGCTCGTAAAGGCCGCAACCCGCAAACGGGCAAAGAGATCAAGATCGCAGCCAAGAAGGTGGTGAAGTTCAAAGCCGGCGCCGACCTTCAGGCAAAAGTGAAGTAAGCGGGAACGCACTTCCTGAAAGTCCCTCGCCACCGCGGGGGACTTTCTTTTTATCCCACGCCCACGCCATGACCGATCACGAACTCTACGAACAGCTCACACAGTTCATATCGCCCAACAAGCGCGAACTCTTCGACCGCATGGCACCACTACGCACACGCCATGTGACCGTGGTGTTGGAAGACATCTACCAGTCGCAGAACGCCAGCGCCGTTGTACGCACCAGTGATCTGGTGGGCTTGCAGGACATCCACGTGATCGAGAACCGCAATGCCTATCAGCTCAATCCCGATGTAACGCTAGGTTCCTCCAAATGGGTGGATGTGCATCGCTACCGCACCCATGCGAACAACTCCCTCGCCTGTGTGGAAGCGTTGAAGAAGAAAGGCTATCGCGTGGTGGCCACCTCTCCGCGCAGTGAACACATAACGCCCGAGAGCATCGACCTGGAACGCCCCATGGCCTTCTGCTTCGGAACTGAACTCACCGGCCTGAGCGATGATCTGATGAACGCCGCCGATGAACACCTGCGCATACCCATGTTCGGCTTCACCGAAAGTTTCAACATCTCCGTCTCCGCGGCCATCACCCTCTACACCGTGATGCAACGGTTGCGTGCAAGCGATGTGAAGTGGCAATTGGATGAACAGGAACTCATCGCCCTGAAACTTTCATGGGCACGCAAGATGGTACACAGCGCAGCCCACCTAGAAGAGCGCTTGAGGAAAGATGCGAAAGAAAAGTCATGATCGTGTGGATACAGAGGGGATCTCAACTCCCATCATAGCCAGGGATATTGACAGCAACAGGTTCAGAAGTGCAACAGCGCTGATGGAAGCTGCGTATACGAGGCCCGGTACTTTTGACCAAACCCTTAACGAACCATACAATGGGAAAAGGTGACAAGAAGACGAAGAAAGGAAAGCGCACCATCGGCAGCGCAGGCAAGAGCCGTCCTTCCAAGCGTCACACGCGCGTAGCCGCAGCGAAGAAGGCTGGCGCTGAAAAAGCAGCTCCGAAGAAAGCAGCTGCTAAGAAAGCCGCCAAGAAAGCAGCTCCGAAGAAGGCCGCTGCGAAAAAGGCTGCTGCCAAGAAGTAGACCACTTCGCACAACAGATACGACCCTGGCTGCGGCCGGGGTCTTCTGTTTTCACCCCTACGCCACTATTACGGTTGCAGGCGAACGCGGCCCCACGTGCCATCGGCGAAATGCTCGAAGGCGATACGATCGTGCAAGCGACCTGGCCTACCCTGCCAGAACTCGATACGTTGTGCTCGCACGCGGTAGCCGCCCCAATGCAACGGGCGTGGCACCTCGCCTTCCGCGAAGCGCGCCTTCCACCGATCGTAACGCTCATCCAATTGTTGGCGGTTCTCCACCACCCGACTCTGATCACTGGACCATGCTGCAATGCGGCTCTCCAAGGGGCGTGAAGCGAAGTAGGCATCGGACTCTTCCGCAGTGACCAACTCCACCTTGCCTTCTATACGGATCTGTTGTTCCAACTGCGGCCAGAAGAAGTTGAGCGCCGCCCGGGGGTCACGCTCCAGGTCCATCGCCTTGCGACTGTTGTAGTTACTATAGAACACGAACCCGTTCTGGTCGAACGAACGCAACAGCACCACACGGCAACTAATGGTGAGGCTGCCCGCCGTGGCCAAGGTCATGGCATGTGGTTCGGGTATATCCGCCTTTTGTGCGTGTTCCATCCAACGGCCGAACAAGGCGATCGGGTCATGGCCCGCTTCCTCTTCGGTCAAACTCTTGCGGGGATAGTCGGTACGGGCGTGGATCGGCGTGGACATGCTCTTGCGTTCTTCGCTACGAAGGTATCCGTTCATCACAACCATTCCACCGTAGCTCGAAGCAATATGCCGTTGTTCGGTAATGCTGCGTAATTTCCGATCGCGATGGCGAAAGATCCGTTGGAGTTGGACCCGCAGAACAGGCTGAAGCCGGCCGCTGGCAGGTTGCTCATCAGTGAGCCATATCTGCCAGACCCTTACTTCCGCCGTACAGTGGTGCTGCTCTGCGACCATAACGATGAAGGTTCGTTCGGCTTTGTGCTGAACCGCCTCACCGATATGGGGGTGAACGATCTACTGGAGAACCTTCCACAGCTGGGCACTCCTGTCGGGATCGGAGGGCCTGTGCAGAGCAACAACCTGTACTACCTACATACGCTCGGTGATCGCCTGCAAGGAAGCCAACTCGTGGTGGACGGTGTGTACATGGGTGGTGACTTCGAGCAATTACGTGATCTGCTCGCCGCCGATGCCCGACTTACCAAGCATGTGCGCTTCTTCGTGGGCTACTCCGGCTGGGGTAAAGACCAATTGGACAAGGAACTGAGCGAGCGCTCCTGGCTGGTGAGCGAGGCCACCAAACGCAGGGTGATGGACGTTGGCAACGAAGACCTGTGGGCCGATGTGCTTCGCGATATGGGTGGATCCTTCGCGCCCCTGGCCAACTTCCCGGACGACCCTTCGCTCAATTAGCACGCACCGAAGCCGATAGTAGCTCGGTGATGATGCCTGATTGGCGGTGCGCATAACGCTTGGTACGATAGACACCGGCCCACTGAAGGCCTTGCACCGCATTGGTGAAGAAAAGTTCATCCGCCGCCAATAGGTTCTGCGGGTTGAGCGAACACTCGTACACCTTGATGCCATTGGCGATGGCAAGGTTGATCACCTGCGCGCGCATGACGCCTCCCACACAGCCATCGGTGAGCGATGGGGTGTAAAGCACACCGTTGCTTACGATGAAGAGGTTGCCCGAACTGCTTTCAATGATGTTACCGCGATCGTTCTGTAGCATACAATCGTCCAAACCACGGTGCCCTGCCCACAGCGATGCCATCACATAATACTGGCAGTTCAAGGTCTTGTGGCGCGATAGCTCGTTCACCGGTTTGCGCATCTCTGGCCAAATGTCCACCAGCAGGCCCTGGGTGTTGAGCGTATAGGTGGCATCGGGTATGGGGGTCAGCTCGAAGGTGAAGCCCCCAGCATTCCCCGTAGGTCGATAGAAACCATCGGCATTACGGAACAGGGTGAAACGACAACGTGCGCTGTTGTGGCCGGTGCGCTCAACGAGTTCCAAGATGTAACGCTCGAAGGAAGCGCGATCCAAATTCGCTGGCAGGTCGATCCGTAGCAGGGCAGCACCCGTGGTCAGGCGCGCCCAATGCGCATCCACGAAGCACGGCTTGCCATCCACCACACGTAGGCTCTCGAAAAGCCCATCGCCGAAGTGGAACGCACGGTTGTCCAAGGTGATCACCGGCTTGTCGCCGGGCATCACTGTTCCGTTCAGGTTCACTAATAGGCTCATACCAGACCGTTTGATCGAAGGGTTTCCATCAACGAGGTGTTGGCCTGCACCAGAATGCCCCGGGCACCGATGGCTTCGGCCGCTTGTACATCACGCTCCCGATCACCGATCATCACCGACAGTGCAGGATCGATGCCATGGCGAGCGGCCGCACGCTGCAGCAACAGCGAACCGGGTTTGCGGCACAAGCAGCGCCCGTGTTGTGGATGGTGCGGGCAATAGAAAACCTCGGCTACCGAGGTGCCGTGCTGGCGAAGCATGTCGTGAAGGTAGTGATGCATCCGCTCCACTGTTCCGTGATCGTACAGGCCAAGGTCTATACCGCTCTGGTTGGTGATCACCACCACCATCCAACCCGCAGCGTTGGCGGCAGCAATGGCTTCTGGCACACCCGGCAATATCTCGAAGTCCTCCAACCGCGTGGTATGCGTACCCAACTCCCGGTTGATCACCCCATCACGATCCAAGTAGAGGCCTTTGTGCATGGTTCAGATCCCCAAGGAACGTTCGAGCACACCGAAGTCGAACACCAAGGCGGGTTTCAGCATGAAGGTGAAGAGCACACCGAAGAGAGCGCCGAAGAAGTGTGCATCGTGCGCCACGTTATCGCCCCCGCGCTTGTCCATGGCGTAGGAATAGAGCAGGTAGAGCACACCGAACAGCCAGGCCGGTAGATCGGCGAGGAAGAAGAGCGAAACCTTGTGCGTGGGAAGCATGAGGATCTGCGCGAAGACCACTGCCGATACCGCACCGCTGGCCCCCACCGACCGGTAGCTGGAGTCGTTGCGGTGCTTGGCCATGCCGGGCATGGTGGCGAAGAACATGCCGCCGAAGTACAACACTAGAAAGGCCATGCTACCCGGTATCTTGGTGATCATGGGAAAGAGCACCTCTACGCTGGAGCCGAACGACCACAGCACGAACATGTTCACCAATAAATGCATGGTATCGCCGTGTACGAAGCCGTGCGAAAAGAACCGAAACAGTTGGTTCTGGTGCTGCACCGCATAGGGCATGAACAGCAACTTCTCGAACAACCCACGATCGTTGAACGCCGCCAACGACACCAGTACGGTGCCGACGACCAGGGCGAGGGTGATCGTGAGTTCCACTTCGTGGCGCAAGTTACCGATCAGTAGCTGTGGTCGCGCAGGATCCGCCAGCCGTTCTTGTCTTTCCGCCAGAGCAAGGAAAAGCCCCCGTTCAGCGTATCGGTCGCACGGTACAGGTGCCAGTTGCCGGTCACCCACGCATGGTCGGAACCCGCCGGCACCACTTCATGCAGCTCGAACTGAAGATCGCCCATCGCGGCACGATCAGGGTAGTTCTGCTCGTAGTTGCTGGTCACCTTTTCCTTACCACAGGTGCGTCCGCGTTTCCCGATGAAACAGATATCGTCCGCGTAACCTTCCATATAACCACGGATGTCGCCCTTGTCCCAAGCCACTTCCTGATCGGCCATCACGTGGCGGATAGCCTGCTCGTCCACCTGGATCGATGGCGAACTACAGCCAGCCATGGAACCTGCACACGAAAAAGCCAGAAGAACGTTGGCCCAGCCTACGCGCATTCAGTTACGGCTGAGGTAGGGCCAGCTTTGTGCAGGCGATAACTCTTCGTACTGCATTTCACCGGCGCCATCATACCATTGGAGTTGGATGATGTTCGCCTTACGCCCACGAGGCATGCGCTTGGGCACCAGCAACTCGGCCGGAAGGCGTTTGGTCGTTGGGCGCTTGGCCCGTGGTCCAATGGTGCTTACGCGAGGCATGCACCGAATGTAATACCGAAGTCGGTCCATTCGACATGGGGCACAACCTTCTTTCGCCCAACCCCTTGCACAGCTGCATGGGGGTGTTGGCCCGGCCGATGGGAGTGATCCACTAAAAGAAGGAAGCCACCCCTGTTCGGGATGGCTCCTTGTAGCGCGGGGGAGACTTGAACTCCCGACCTCAGGATTATGAATCATGCGCTCTAACCAGCTGAGCTACCGCGCCATACGCCCGATGCCTGTGCCAACGGGGCCGCAAATATAGCGATCTACCGCGCAGCACATAACGTTCAGTTGATCTTCCGATTTGGTCGGGTAAGCCTTTTGTCTACCTTGGCACACTATCGACCACCTCAGAGCAAGCGCTATGGCCAAGAAGAAGACCGCCGTTAAAGGCAAAAGCACCGGTAAACCAGCAGCGAGACCCGTTGCGAAGAAGTCTTCATCCCGCCCCGGTGGGAAAGCCAAACCCGTCGCGTTGAAGAAGGCGAAACCGGCTGCGAAGC
>JAEYWT010000153.1 GCA_023428865.1 Bacteroidota bacterium
TACCGATACCGCGCAACACGACCGCCGACAAGAATTCAGCATGGCGCACGAGTACCCGCTCGGCGGCAAACCGCCTATGATGACGCACGTCTTCGCCACTGCGACCGGCGAACGCATCATCGCGTGCAAGGGCGCACCGGAGCGTGTGCTGCGACAATCATCGTTGAGCGATGCACAGAAGACGGCCGTGCTGGCACAGGTTGAAGCATTGGCGGGCCAAGGCTTGCGTGTGCTCGGTGTGGCCGAGGCGAAGCATTCAGGTGGAGTATATCCCGACGATCAAGAAGGATTCACCCTCGACTTCCTTGGCCTTGTCGCCTTCAATGATCCGCCGAAGGCCAATATCAACGTCGTCTTCCAACAGTTCTACGGGGCGGGCATCCAAGTGAAGATCATCACCGGCGACAACGCGCTCACCACAGCGGCGATCGCCAAGCAGACCGGCTTCCGAGGCGCCGAGCGCACCATGAACGGCGACGACATGATGAAGCTGGACGATGCCGCACTGCGCACCGCGGTGAAGTCCACCAACATCTTCACGCGCATGTTCCCCGAGGCGAAACTGCGCATCATCAACGCGCTGCAAGCCGAAGGGCATGTGGTGGCCATGACCGGCGATGGCGTCAACGACGGCCCCGCATTGAAAGCCGCGCACATCGGCATCGCCATGGGCGAACGGGGCAGCGAGCTCGCCAAGGAAGCGGCATCGCTCATCCTCGTCAACGATGATCTGGGCAACATGGTGGATGCCGTCGCGATGGGGCGCAAGATCTACGGCAACCTCAAGAAGGCCATCCAGTACATCATCTCCATCCACATCCCCATCATCCTCACCGTATCGCTGCCCTTGTTCCTCGGCTGGGTCTACCCCGACATCTTCACGCCGCTGCACGTCATCTTCCTGGAACTCATCATGGGCCCCACCTGCAGCATCGTCTACGAGAACGAGCCGCTGGAGAAGGACGGCATGCTACGTCACCCGCGCCCGCTCAGCCTCACCTTCCTCACCTGGCGCGATCTTTCCATCAGCATCTGGCAAGGCCTCGTCATCACCCTCGGCACCTTGGGCGCCTACCAGCTCGCCGTGCAGCAAGGCCATCCGGAAGAACTCGTCCGCACCATGGTCTTCAGCACCCTCGTCATCGCCAACATCGGCCTCACGCTCGTCAACCGTTCGTTCACCGCATCGGTCTTCACCACCTACGCCAACAACAACCAGCTGCTGCGCCTCATGCTGCTGCTCACCATCGGCCTGCTGCTCGCCTTGCTCTACGTGCCCATGTTCCGCGCGTTCTTCCACCTCGCATCGCCATCGCTAGTGCAGTTGGGCATCTCCGCTGTCATCGGCCTCGGATCGGTGGCCTGGTTCGAGGTGTACAAGTGGATCAAGCGGCGCTCGCTTTCCTGACCACTATGGGTTAGTGCAGGTTCCTACTCATACACCCCCAACCGCTCCCGCAACTCACGCGCTTCGCGCTGTGCGGCGTCCATGCGATCCAGCAGGTGGCTGATCGCTTCGAGGCCTTCGAGGTTGATCTCCAGGTCGTAGTGCAAACGTGCGAGCTGCTCGATGCGCGCGAGCTCTTCGGGTCGCAGGAAGTGCCGCTCGTGTACGGTGGTTATGCGGATGAGGCCGCGCTCGTGCAGGGCATGAACGAAGGTGGCTTCCACCCCTTGATGCGTGGCGAAGACCTCGACGGCGATCAGTTGTTCGGTGCTCATGCTGTGGCGGTGTTGCGGATGGCGGCCAGTTCGCGGAAGAGTTCCTGTTCTCTGGGGCTTAAGCCGGTGGGCAGCTTCACGTTGTAGGTGACGATCAGATCGCCGAACTGGCCTTCCTGTTTGTAGACCGGGAACCCTTTGCCTTTCAACTTCACCTTGGTGCCGGGTTGCGTTTCAGGCGCGACCTTCAGTTTCACTTTACCGTCCATGGTCTCCAATGTCACATCGCCGCCGAGCATGGCGGTGGGCAGGTCCAGGTCCAGTGTGACGAAGAGGTCTTTGCCCACACGTTTGAACCGCGGATGCTGCGAGACGATGAAGGTGAGGTAGAGGTCACCGTTCGGTCCGCCGTTGACACCTGGGCCGCCCTCGCCGGGGATCCGGATGGACTGCTCGTTCTCCACGCCCGCGGGCACCGTGATACGGATCTGCTTGCCATTGACGTTCAGCGTTCGTTTGTGCGTGGTGTAGGCGGCTTCGGCATCCAACCGCAGTTCGGTCTGGTAGTCCTGCCCGCGGAACTTCACTTGGCGACCGCGCCCACCACCGAACATGGAACTGAGGAAGTCCTCCTCATCCATGGCGCCACCGGCACCGAACGGGTTGCTGCCTGCTCCACCCGCACGCTGCTGTTGGCCTTGTTCACGCTTCGCCTGCTCGAACTGTTCGGCGTGTTTCCATTGGTCGCCGTACTGGTCGTACTTCTTGCGACTTTCCGGATCGCTGAGCACCTCGTTCGCTTCGTTGATCTCCTGGAACTTCTTCTTCGCCTCGGCGTTGTTCGGGTTGAGGTCAGGGTGGTGCTTGCGCGCGAGTTTCCGGTAGGCCTTCTTGATCTCGTCGGCGGTAGCCGTGCGGGGAACGCCGAGTACGGTGTAGTGGTCCTTGGGCATGTGTGCGCTGGTCATGTTCTGGCGCATGGAAGGTACGCCGGTGCAGCCGAAGATCCGATGACGATCTTTGGGGCATGTCCGAAGGGCTGATGGAACTGTTGCAGGGCGTGGTGATCGCCATGGCGTTGGGTTTCCTCATCGGTCTGGAGCGCGAGTACGCCAAGCGCGTGGTGGATAAGGAGGAGGAGTTCGCCGGGGTGCGCACCCATACGTTGGCGGCCTTGTTCGGTTTCCTCTGTGCCTACTTGGCGCAGGTATACGGTGCGTGGGTGCTCCTTGGTGGGATGTTGGGGTTCATCGCGCTTGTCGTGGCCACGTACGTCATGTTCGCCAAGTCGGGCAGTTACGGCATCACCACGGAGCTGTCCAGCATCCTCTCCTTCGTGATCGGTGCCGTGGTGTTCCAGGGAGAGGTGCTTTTCGCCGTGATCGCCGCAGTGATCATCACCGCACTGCTTTCGTTGAAGCTGAAGCTGCACAGTTTCATCGAGACCCTTACGCCGGGGGACATCCGCGCCTTCATCCAGTTCGTGATCATATCCGCCGTGGTGTTGCCTTTCCTGCCGGAGGAGCCGTTCGGTCCCAACGGCGTATGGAACCTGCGCGAGATCTGGATCATGGTGATCCTGGTGTCGGGGATCAGCTTGGCGGGTTACCTGCTTGCGAAGCTGTTCGGAGCCCGAAGGGGCACTTTTCTCGCGGGTATCGTGGGCGGACTGGTCTCCAGCACGGCCGTCACGTTGAGCCTCTCCCGGCGGTCAGGCGCACGATCCAGTGGCCACCATGAGTTCGCTGCAGCGAGCATTCTGGTGGCCACGGCGGTGCTTTACCCGCGGATCTGGTTGGAGACCTGGGTGGTGAACAAGGTGCTGGCACTGCAGATGGCCATTCCGATCGGCTTCATCATGCTGGTGGCGTTCGGCGTGGCCTATGCCATCCAGCGCAAAGGAGGCTCGGCTCCGGTCGCTCCCGTCACGCCCACGAATCCGTTGAACTTCGGTGTGGCCATCCAGTTCGGACTGATCTACATGGCCGTGCTGTGGCTGATGGATCTGGCATCGGCCAGCTACAGCACGCAAGGGTTGTATGTCACCAGCCTGGTGTTCGGGGCCACGGATATGGATGCGATCACGCTGTCCATCGCCAAAGGCACGCAGGACGATGGGGTGGTGAACGGGATGACCGCCGTGTTATTGGCCACGCTCTCCAATACCGTCATGAAGTATCTGATCGTGGTGATCTTCGGAGACCGGACCCTGCGCAAATGGGTGGGGCTGGGCTTCGGCTCAGTCTTCGTGGCCACGGTACTGGCGTTGGTGGTCATGCGGTCGCTCTAGTGATCATGCTACCTGCCGAAGGGCACTTGAGGGATCGGCGCATGTGGTGAGGAGCTCTTGCTCGAAGCGCTCGGCAGCAGAGGCACACAAGGGTCCGGTAGGGTGCATCATGCTGGCACGGCGAGCTTCCACAGTACTCCGAAGCAGTCATCGAGGCAGGGCTGTGTGCTGTACACCTTGGGGTGTTCCGCCACACAGAGATGACCGAAGCGAAGAACACCGGGGTGGTGGATCGGTGTGGCGCAGTGCTTGATCGCGCGGGGTGGATCCTTTGACCTTGTTGGAATGTGAAAGGCTGCCCCAGTTGGACAGTCTTTCGTATCCGTGCGTGGCTCAGAAATTCTTGTCCACCTGCTTCGCCGGTTCCGGCAACTTTTCCTGCATGTCCTTCATCAGGTTCGCGGCGGCTCTTCGCACAGTGGCTTGATCTTGTCCAGGTCCAGCACGGGTACGCCCGCCACCATGGGTATGGACTTCTTCGCTGGAGCACACTCTACGGAATTGGACACCTTGTCGCCCTCGCTGTTGAAAGACATGCCGTTCATCACGGCAGCGACACCGGCAGTGCCCATGCCACGATAGGCGGGCAAGATCTTTTGT
>JAEYWT010000202.1 GCA_023428865.1 Bacteroidota bacterium
ATTGTGATCCCTGCTGCGCTGGGCAACCAGATCACCGCGAAGAACGCAGCGTCCATCAAAGGCAAGGTGGTGGCCGAAGGCGCCAATGGACCGACCGATACCGAAGGTGAAGCCATTCTGCGCGAGCGGGGCATAGAGATCATCCCCGACATCCTGTGCAATAGTGGCGGGGTGATCGGCAGCTATATCGAATGGTTGCAGAACAAGCGCGCCGAATCGTGGCGGCAGGAGGAGGTGCTGAAGATGATCACCGAGAAGATCACGACCGCCTTCACCAGTGTGGCCAACACGGCCGCTGAATTCAACACCGATTGGCGCACGAGTGCCTACATCGTGGCGCTACGCCGCTTGGAGAAAGCCTACAAGGAACGCGGGATCTTCCCGTAGACCAACGTACCGTTCATGCGAAAGCCCCGGCAATGCCGGGGCTTTCTTAGTTCAATGGGAAGTGTCGTCCTCAGCGCTTGAGGAACGTCGCTGTGCGGCGTTCGCCATTGCGGTAGTGCAGTTGCACCACATAGGCGCCTGCCGGAGGTGCGCTCACATCCACCGTCAACAGTTCGGCGGTGTTCGCACGTTCGGTGATCACAGTGCGGCCCACATGGTCCACCACGCTGATGCGGTCGATGGCTTCACTACCGGCGCGCACGAAGAGGTGATCATCGGCAGGGGAGGGGTAGACACTGAGACTGGCCCGCTGCACTTCATCCAGACCGCCGCCGCTCGCGATGGTGACCAGCAACGAATCGCTGATGGTGGGTTGACCCGTTGCGATGGCCTTGGCGTAGACCGTGCCGGTGGTTAGTCCGGTGAGGGTGCCATCTGCTGTGATGCTCGCTGTGCCCGTGACCGGGGTGATGGACCACTGCACATCCTGCGGCGCAGCGAAGGGCAGCACGTGGGCTTGCAAGGAGAGTGTCGTGTTCGTCTCCGTGGTCGCTGGCACACCACCCACGGTGGATACTGTGATGTCCATGGCCACGACGGCTTCGGTGGGATTGGCCACAACGCATTGGTAAGCGTTCATGCCCAGCTCTTCACTGTTCACACCGAGTTCACCGTTCGCATTGCGGCCCACGGTGCAGATGGCTTCACGCTCCGCATGCACGAGCATCTTGTGGCATTGTCCGGAGCTGATCTGCACGACATCCACTTGACCAGGAACGGGCGTTGGCACCAGACGGTTCTCCATGTCGCCCATGCCCAATTCACCGAAGACCATGTTGAGGCCGCCCCAGGCATCGAGGCTGCCATCGGCCTTCAAGCCCACGCCGGACCACGAGCCTAGTTCGCCACGCACATAACCTTCGCCGATGAGCAAGGGGCCGTATTGCGCTTCGGCGTTGCCGGGGATCTGCCCGCTGTAGCCAGCGCCCCACGCGTGCAGTTCGCCGCGTGCGTTGAGTGCGAGCGAGGTGTTGGTGTGCGCGTTCACGGCGATCCAATCCGATGCTTCGCCGATGCGTGTGATGGCGAAGAGCGGATCCACTTCTTCAGGTCCGCCGGCATCGCCGCTGTTGTTGGCGCCCCAGCCCCAAATGGTGCCGTTGGCCTTCAACGCGATGGTGTGTGATGCGCCGCCGATGACCGAGACCCAGTCGTGATCCGTGCCCACTTGGATGGGCGTGTGGTGCGGCGTTTCATCACCGGTGCCCAGTTCGCCATCATAGTTCGGTCCCCAGGCCCAGAGCGTACCATCGGCACGGATGCCGGTGCTGTGGTGTGATCCGGACACAGCGCTGATCCAATCGTTCCACGTGCCCACTTGCACCGGCACCGTCTCTTGTTGGCCGGAGCCTGTGCCTACTTGACCGTAGGTGTCGTTGTCGCCCCAGCCCCAGAGCGTGCCATTATCATGCAAAGCCAGCACATGGCCGAAGCCTGCGGAGATGGAGATGTTGTTCGCTCCGGCGTTCACCAGATCGATGGGCACATACTTGTCATCGGTCGTGCCATCGGCGAGGCCGTATTCGGCGTTGTAGCCCCAACCTTTCAAAGTGCCATCGGTGTAGAGCACGAGGCTTACGAAGCCGTGGCGCGATGAGGTGGAGACCACTTCGCGCAGTTGTGAAAGCAGTATTGGGGCGGCTGACAGTTCACCGCTCAGGAGAACCGTGCTGGTGCCCCAGGCATGGAGATCGCCACCGGAACGGAGCGCGAGGCTGAAGCCGTCGCCACCGCTCAGTTGCACGGTTCCACGCAGCGCATCGATCGCAACGGGTGCTGTGGGTTGACCACTACCGGTGCCGAGCTCTCCGTTCTCGTTCTTACCCCACGCCCATACCGTTCCATCGGCTTTCAGCGCGGTGATGTGGTAACGTCCGGAGAAAGTGCGCAGCCAGTTGTTCGCCGTGCCGATGCGTGTGGGTGTTGCCACTGGCATGCCTTCGGTGCCGGTCACTTGGCCGTAGTAGTCATCGCCCCAGACCCACAACGAACCATCGGCTTTCACTGCGGTGCTGAAGTAACCACCGGCATCGGCGTGTTTCCAATCGTTGGCGGTGCCGATGCGTGTTGGTTCCAGTACCGGATCGAACGACGTGGATCCACTGCCCACCTGACCGAGGATGTTGTGTCCCCAGGCCCACAAGCTGCCATTGGCTTTGAGTGCGATGCTGTGCTTCTCGCCACCCGAGACCGATGCCCAGTCACGATCGGTACCGACTTGTGTGGGCACCAATACATCTTCGGCATCACCAAGGCCCAACTGCCCGTTGTCGTTCGAGCCCCAGGCCCACAACGAACCATCGGCGCGGATGGCCAAGGCATGTGCGGCACCAGCGGAAATGCTCACCCAGCGCTCCGCTCCTACTTGCTGCGGCGTATCCTGTCCAACGGAATTGTCCGTGCCCAACTGCCCGTGACCATTCGCGCCCCAAGCCCACAACGAGCCATCGGCACGCAGGCCGAGGGAGAACGCTTCACCGGCAGAAACGAGCACCCAGTTGGTGGCATCGCCTACATGCACGGCCTCTGCGCTCGGCAGTAGATCACCGGTGCCGAGTTGTCCGCTGCCGTTGGCTCCGGCGGCATACAAGCTTCCACCGCGCAGCTCCAGGTAGTGCGTGTAGCCCGCTTCCGCTCGCTGGTATTCGTCGCGGTACGACACCCCATAGCGGCCACCGGCCCGTGATTGTGCATCGGCAACGCCACTGATGGCGAGCGCTCCGATGATGATGAATGAACGTTCCATGTGTCTCCAACTTCTCATCTGCTCTCGTGTTTATCGGGTGGTTCAGGCCCGGGTTCATCACATTCCTTGCGGTCTCCAGAAGGGCACCGCGCCTTGCGGGTACAAAGGTCCCGGCCCTGAGAAGCGTCAGGCATCGCGCGATCATGGTACTTGTTGTGCACACTGTCACCCTTGTGCAATAGACCGGTCCAACGCATGCGCTCTCGCGGATGCGACGGGCAGCAACGAGCATACCGGTCTCACACGTGGGCTCGGTCCCCTAGCGGCCAAGACGCCGCGCATTGTTCAGAAGTAACGACACTTGTGGGACCTATCGACCGTTCAGCCCAGGTGCGGCCCCGAACGCGCACCCACCAGCAGCAGCGCTGCCCCGATGGGCAACAAGGCACTCGCCGCGAAGAGCATCCAGTGGTAACCGGGCAACATACCCCAGCGCACCCAGATCAATGTGCCCTGGCCGAAGAGCAGGAGTTCGCTCAGCGCGAAACCGGCGATCAACAGTGCCAGCCCTATGCGGATGGAAGTGCGCGCTTCATCGAGCCAGCGGCGTTCCAGCGCGAAGGCGAGCAGCACCATGGTGGCGGCGCCGAGCGTGTTGAGGTGTACGAATCCCACCACATAGTTGCGTAACGTGAGGGCGATGTCGGTGACGGCCGGTATGGCCACGGCGGCCTGTGCCGCCACCTTGATGGCCATGGCGATGAGCATGGTGCCGATCACGATGCGCATCCAGCGGGTGGTGCGCACCTGCGCCTGCAAACGCACGCGGAGCATGGCGCGCATGGTGCGCCATGCGGCCCACGCCTGCACCAGCACACCGATCGCATTCACGGCGAGCACCACCGGTAGCCGCTCGCTCCAGGCCACGGCCAGCGCGAAGGTGAGCACCGTACCGATGACCCACAGGAACACCGTGAGGCGATCGATCCGCACCTCTACCCCATGGCGTTCGGCCCAGCGACTGCCGATGGCCATGGCGGCGAACCAGAACCAACCGTTGAACTGGAAATGCAGGAACCACTGGATGCTCCAGTAGTACCACTCGCTGCCCGCAAGGCCGCTGCGCATGATGGGCCCCATGGCCCACAGGCCGATGGTGCTGACCACTTGGAACAGCAACGCAAGCCGCACCAGCAGGCGGCTACCGGTAGCGGGCCACTGCGCGGTGTGGCGCCAGGTCTGCGCGATGAGCACGTAACCCACGAGCATCTGCGCCAGTGAACAGGCGATGGAGACGGGACCATAACCCTGCACCGGAAAGCTCATGAGCATGCCCGCCACGAAGGCCTGTGAGGCGGTCATCCAAGCGTGGAAGTGGCGCGGCGCGGGGCGCTCGTCCTGCTGCAACAGCGCGATAAGCAGCGCCGGGAAGAGCCAGCCGAGCATGGCCACGTGCGAGTGCGCGTGCAGCCAGGGCTTGAAGACGAGCCAAGGCAGTTCCACCACGTAGATCAGCCGCAGCAAGGCACCGATCGCGGCGGCGAGGGTGAAGAAAAGCAGTGCGAGTTGGAACCAGCGGCGCATGGTACGGATGCCCGGAAGCACGGCACGAACGTAGCGCGCATGCATCATGCGGCAGACTGACATCGGTCATATTACGGATAAAAATGTCCGTTGATATTTGGCCACATCAAATCACGCAACGATGAGAACGAAGATCACGATAGGCCTTGCCTCAGTAGCCCTCACCCTGGCCATGGCCGCCTGTGGTGGTGCTTCCATCGATGGCCCTCCCGGCACCAAAGGCACGCCGCCCGGTGCCGCTGCGGCGGAGACCAAGACGCCGGCCGGTCTGATCACCGCTGCCGACATCACGCTGGGTGATATCGATGCGACGATGGCCGAGGCGGGCAAGGGCATCTACGAACTGAAGTGCCAAGCCTGCCACAGCCTCGGAGGCAACCGTGTGGTGGGTCCGGGTTGGAAAGGTGTGACCGAGCGCCGCAAGCCGGAATGGATCATGAACATGATGCTGACCCCCGATGTGATGCTCGACACCGATCCCGAAGCACAGAAACAACTGGAGGAATGCCTCGTGCGCATGCCCAACCAAAGCCTCAGCAAGGATGACGGGCGCCATGTGCTCGAATTCATGCGTACCCTCTGATCGATGCTATCCCACCAGCCTTCACCCCAACAACCGACCATGAAACGATCAATGGCATACAGCGGACCTGGCCTGTCCGCCATCGCAGGCACCATCCTGTTGATGAACACGCTGCCCGGCTGCAGGCCCTCCACCAACACCGCCACGGTGGTGACCGGCGATGCCGCATCGCGGGTGTACGTGAAACCCGGCGAGCACGATGAGTTCTACAACCTCGTGAGCGGCGGCTTCAGCGGGCAGATGGCCGTGTACGGATTGCCCAGCGGACGCCTGCTGCGCGAGATCCCCGTGTTCAGCGTGGACCCCGAGAGCGGCTATGGCTTCAGCGAAGAGACCAAGGGCATGCTCAGCACCACGCACGGCTTCATCCCGTGGGACGACAGCCACCACGCGGAAATGTCTCAGACCAACGGCGTGCCCGATGGCAAGTGGTGCTTCATCAACGGCAACAACACGCCGCGCATCGCGCTGATCGATCTGGGCACCTTCCGTACGCACAGCATCATCGAAGTGCCCAACAGCGCGGGCAACCACAGTTCGCCCTACACCACGGGCAACAGCGAGTACATCGTTGCGGGCACGCGCTTCAGCATCCCCATGGGCGATGACGCTTCGCGCGATGTGCCCATCAAGACCTACAAGGAGAACTTCAAGGGTACGGTGAGCTTCATCCACCCCGAGCCGGAGACGGGCAAGATGAGCATCGCCTTCCAGATCGCCACGCCGGGCGTGAACTTCGATCTGAGCCACGCCGGCAAAGGCCCCAGTGAGGGTTGGTTCTTCTTCAGCTGCTACAACACCGAGCAGGCCTACAGCCTCATGGAAGTGAACAGCAGCCAGCGCGACAAGGACTTCATCATGGCCGTGAACTGGAAACTCGCCGAGCAACTGGCCAAGGAAGGCAAGGGCAAGCGCGTGCCCGGCAAGCACCACAGCAACTGGTGGAACCACCACACGCACAGTGCCGAGACCACCGTGTACGAGGATGTGCTGCAGCTGGATCCCAAGGACCATCCCGGCCTGCTGTACTTCATGCCCTGCCCCAAGAGCCCGCACGGTTGCGACGTTGATCCCAGCGGTAAATACATCGTTGGCAGCGGCAAGCTGGCCGCGCTGATCCCCGTGTTCAGCTTCGAGAAGATCCAAGCCGCCATTGCCGCGAACGATGTGGAAGGCGACTATGCTGGCATCCCCGTGCTGAAGTACGAGAGCGTGTTGCATGGCGAAGTGAAGAAGCCCGGCCTCGGGCCCTTGCATACCGAGTTCGATGACAAAGGCAATGCATACACCAGCTTCTTCGTGAGCAGCGAAGTGGTGAAGTGGAACGTGGAGAAGTTGGAAGTGCTGGACCGCGTGCCCACGTACTACAGCATCGGTCACCTGATGGTGCCCGGTGGCGACAGCAAGAAGCCGTGGGGCAAGTACATGGTGGCGTACAACAAGATCACCAAGGACCGCTACCTGCCCACGGGGCCGGAACTGGCGCAGAGCGCGCAGCTCTACAGCATCGAGGGCGACAAGATGGAACTGCTGCTGGACTTCCCCACCACGGGCGAACCGCACTATGCGCAGGCCATACCCGCCGAGCTGGTGAAGCCGCGCGAGGTGAAGTTCTTCAAGATCGAGGACAACAAGCACCCTTACGTGGCGAAGGGCGAGAAGGAAGCGCGTGTGGAACGCAAGGGCAAGGAGGTACACGTGTACATGACCACCATCCGTTCGCACTTCGCGCCGGACAACATCGAAGGCGTGAAGCTGGGCGATGAGGTGTACTTCCACGTGACCAACTTGGAGCAGGACTGGGACGTGCCGCACGGCTTCGCCATCAAAGGCGCGCAGAACGCGGAACTGCTGATCATGCCCGGCGAAACGCAAACGTTGAAGTGGATCCCGAACAAGGTGGGCGTGGTGCCTTACTACTGCACCGACTTCTGTTCGGCACTGCACCAAGAGATGCAGGGCTACATCCGTGTGAGCCCCGTCAACAGCAACGTGCCGCTCAACGGATACACCGTGAGCGTGGACGCCGAGATGTGAACCTGGTGAAAGCGTGCGGGGCGGGTGAAGTGGCGTGGGAGAGCGCCCCGGATCCTGCCCCGCCACATTCCACCGCAACAGGGCACAAGCCCTCCCATCAACCCTCTACCCGGCCGGAGCTTTCCGAACCGACCACTCCCCGGACATCACACCGACCATGAGACCCATCTCACGCATCATGATCGCCGTGGCGGCACTGGCACTGCTCGCGCTGCTGTTCGCCCCCATCTGGCGCATCGACCTGCGGGCGCCGCAATACCCCGAGGGACTGTACCTGCAGATCTTCGCCGACCGCTTCGTGGGCGATGTGGACAAGATCAATGGGCTCAACCATTACATCGGCATGGCCTACATCAAGAACGAGACGTTCCCGGAGTTCGTCCTGTTGCCGAAGATCATCGCGGTGCTGGCCGGGCTTGGGCTGGTGGCCGCGGTGTGGGGCCGGCGGATCCTGCTCTTCGCGGGGCTGATCACGCTTTCGCTCTTCGGCCTGTGGGCGCTGTGGCGGATGTGGGATTGGGGATACACCTATGGCCACGACCTGGATCCGCGCGCGGCGATCAAGGTGGAAGGCATGGCGTACCAACCGCCGCTGATCGGTCACAAACAGCTGCTCAACTTCGATGCATGGTCCACCCCCGACACCGGTGGATGGATCCTCTTCGGCGTGATGGGCCTGCTGGCCGGCGTGTATATCCTCGAGATCCGTGACCTGCGCCGTAAACGTGCGGCGCGCAAAGCCCTTTCGGCATGAAACGATCCATCCCCCTGCTGGCGCTGCTGCTCAGCATCACGCTCCTCGCCTGTGGACAGCGCGAGGTGCGTATCGATTTCGGCAAGGCCGAATGCGCGCACTGCCGCATGAACGTGGTGGACCGCCAATACGGCGCCGCGCTCACCACCGTGAAAGGGCGCCAGTATGTGTTCGATGACATCGCGTGCATGGTCCACTTCGTGGAAGCCGGTACCGTGGCCGAGGAACAAGTGGCCACTTGGCACGTGTGCGACCATGCGGCACCCGGCACGTTGATTGACGCCACAACGGCTTTCTACCTGCAAGGCCCGGCGTTCCGCAGTCCCATGCGGGGCGATGTGGCGGCATTCACCAGCGAAGCTGCGCGCAGCAGCACCAAGGCCGAAGGCAGCCAGGCGCTGGACTGGAACGCGGCACGGAAAAAGCTGACGCAGTAGATCATGAGCATGTGGCGTCCTCTGCTGATAGCACTCCTCCTGTTGACGCTGCTTCCCGCATCGGCACATCAATGGATCTATCAAGCGGGCAACGGCGCTACGTTGAAAGCGCTGATCGAACAGGCCGCACCGGGTGATACGATCACCGTCCACGGCAGCGTGGAGGAAGGCACCATCACGATCAACAAGGCGCTTGTGCTGCTGGGCGCACCGGGCGCCGTGATCGATGGTGGTGCGCAAGGCGACGTGTTGTTGGTACACGCGGATGGGGTCACCGTACGCGGCCTCACGATCCGCAACCCGGAGCACAGCAACCTGAACGACATGGCCGGCATCAAGGTGAACGCCTGCGGCAACGTGACCATCGCGGACAACACCTTGGAGCGCTGTTTCTTCGCCATCTACCTAAGCGGCGTGCGCGATGCCGTGGTGGAAGGCAACACGGTGATCGGTGATCCGGAAGCCTTGGACCGCATGGCCAACGGCATCCACCTGTGGAAATGTAGGAACGCCAGCATCCGCCACAACACCGTGCGGCACCACCGCGACGGCATCTACTTCGAGTTCGTCACCGATTCGCACATCGCCCACAACACCACCACGCACAACGACCGGTACGGGTTGCACTTCATGTTCAGCCACCGCGACGTGTACGAGGACAATCACTTCGCGGAGAACGGTGCTGGCGTGGCCGTGATGTTCAGCAAGGAGATCGCGATGCGCCGCAATGAATTCCTGACCAACCGCGGCGCCAGTGCCTACGGCTTGCTGCTGAAGGAGATCAACGATGCGGAGATCACCGGCAACCGGTTCCAGGACAACACCACCGGCATCATGGTGGACGGCTGCAACCGCGTGCGCGTAGAGAACAACCTGTTCCGCCTGAACGGATGGGCCCTGCGCCTGTTCGCCAATGCCATCGCCTGCGAGCTGATCGGCAACACCTTCAGCGGCAACACCTTCGATGTGAGCACCAACGGGCAGTTGACCGGCAACACCATGCGCGGCAACTACTGGGACCGTTACAGCGGCTACGACCTGGACCGCGATGGACACGGCGATGTACCGCACCGCCCGCTCGGCTTCTTCACCTTGCTGGTGGAGCGTATCCCCTACGCCATGGTGTTCTCGCGCAGCCTCTTCGTGTCGCTGCTGGACCGCGCCGAACGCTTGATCCCCTCCTTGTCACCCGGATCCTTGAAGGACGACGCACCGTTGATGCAGCCTCCGGGCAGAACAGCGTTGAGCGCAGCGACCGACGATGTCAGGCCGGACCTGATGTGTGCCCTGCTGCAGGCAGCATTCTTCACGCACGATCACCCTTATGCCCACCATGCCTGAGGCCATTTCCTTCCACGGTGTGGGCAAGCGCTACGGCAAGCTGTGGGCCTTGCGCGGCGTGGATTGCTCGTTCCATCAGGGCGAAGTGGTGATGCTCATCGGGCCGAACGCCAGTGGGAAGACCACATTGATCAAGAGCCTGCTGGGGCTTGTGCGACCGACGGAAGGGCACATCACCGTACACGGCAGCACCATCGGCAGCGATCCCGCCTACCGCGCGACCATTGGCTACATGCCGCAGATCTCGCAGTTCCCGGCCACGCTCACCATTGCGCAGTTGCTGGCGATGATGGCCGACGTGCGTGGCGCCGATACCGCAGCGCTGGATGATGCGCTCGTACCTGAGTTGGGGCTGGATCGCCAGTTGGACAAACGCCTCACCACATTGAGCGGCGGTACCAAACAGAAGGTGAGCGCCGTGCTGGCCACGCGCACGCGGCCGTCCATTCTGGTGATGGATGAGCCGACCGCTGGCCTGGATCCTGTCTCGGCCCAGCGCGTATTGGCACGTGCTGCCGCCGTGCGCGCTGCCGGCGGTACGGTGTTGATCACTTCACACCTGATGGAGGAAGTGGAAACACTCGCCGATCGCGTGGCCTACCTGGAGGATGGCACGCTGCGTTTCCTGTTGCCCGTGCAGGAGATCCTGCAGCGCACGGGCACCGCACGATTGGCCGAAGCCTTGCCGAAGATGTTGCAGGAACGCGAGCAAGCCATGCACGCATAGAACAAGAAGCACAGGACACGCGCAACGATCAGCATGCTGAAGGTCTTCAAATACACGCTCCTCGATCTCGCACGCAACCGCTTCGTGCTGGGCTATGCGTTGCTGATGCTGCTGATCGCGCAAGGCCTCTTCATGCTGGAGAGCGATCCGATGAAGGCCTTGCTGAGCTTGGTGCAGGTGGTGTTGGCGTTGGTGCCGTTGATCACGCTCGTCTTCACCGTGGTCTATCTCTACGACATACAGGAATTCACGCAACTGTTGGCCGTACAGCCCATCGCGCGGCGCTCCATCCTCGGCGGTCAATTGCTGGCATTGGCTTCCGCCTTGCTGGTGGCACAGGCCGTGGGCCTTGGTCTGCCGTTGTTGATGCATGTGCCCACCACGGCTTCGCTGATCCTCAGCATCGCTGGTTCGGCGCTCGTGCTGGTGTTCGTCGCACTTGGCGCTTCGATCGCCTTGCGGCAACGGGAGAAAGCGCGCGGCGTGGGCCTTTCACTGGCCATCTGGCTGCTGTTCGTGCTGGTGTACGATGCCCTGCTCATGGGCCTGATGTTCGCGCTGAGCGAGCATCCCATCGAACCTTTCGTGGTGCCACTGGCCGGCGCGAACCCGATCGACCTGGCGCGCATCCTCGTGATGCTCGAAGTGGATCTTGCCGCCATGATGGGCTACAGCGGCGCCATCTACAAGAACTTCTTCGGCAGCACGCTGGGTATGGTGGTGGCGGCGTTGATCCTGCTGCTCTGGGTAGCACTGCCCACTTGGCGCGGCTTCGCGGTGTTCCGGAAAAAGGACCTGTGAGCGTGGGATCGCTCATCCGGTCATTCCCAAAACTGACATCCATCTGCCATGTTCCGCACCGTTCTTGTTCTGCACTTGCTCGGCGCGTGCATCTGGGTAGGTGGTCACCTGGTCTTGTTGTTGACCATACTGCCGAAGGCCTTGCGCGAACGCGACCCGCGCACCGTGCTCAACTTCGAGCGCGGCTATGAACGCATCGGCATACCGGCGTTGGTCGTGCAGGCCATCACGGGCATCTGGCTGGCGCTGCGTTATGTGCCGGAGCTGTGGTCGGCGTTCACCTGCAGCGATCCCTTACGCACGGCGGTGGCCATCAAACTGCTCTTGCTGCTGGCCACCCTGCTCACCGGCCTGCATGCGCGGCTGCGTATCATACCGCACCTGACGCCGGAACGTATGTCGATGCTCGCCGCGCACGTCACGCTGGTCACGTTGCTTGCGGTGGCCATGCTGTTCATGGGCGCGTTCATCCGCACGGGCGCGTGAGCGCCTGTTCCGGCTCAGCCTTGGTCGGTCAAGCGGAGACGGATCGCAACATACGCTCCAGCTCGAGTGCCTTCGGGAACAGGATGTTGTTCTCCAAGTGGATGTGCCGGTGCAGGTCCTCTTCGAATTCCTTCAGGAGCGCGAACGCCGCGCGGTAGGTATTGCAACCATCATCCGGTGGTGTGTGCCCATTGGAGAGCGTGGCGATGCGGCGGAAGCGTTCACCCTCTTCGTCGTGCTCATGTTTCATCATGTTCACCGGGTTCTCAACGGTGCCGAAGTGCGGCAAGGGCGGTGCGCTGCCTTCCCGTTGCGCCAATTCCATGCGCCGGATGAACGGGAACAGCACGAGTTCCTCCTTCTTCATGTGTGCGGCCATGGCACCAGCGCAGGCGTCGAACTCACGTGCGATCTCAAAAAGCTCGGGATGCTGCGCGCCGTGCACCTTGCACAGTTTATCGAGGTATTGTTGTAGCACCGGCGTGCGCGCGTTCACATAGGCATGGTGTACATGTTCGATGTGCTCCACCAAGTGCGTCAATGTCCACGTGGCAGGATCCTCCGCGATCGGAAGACCATGGCGCAAGGCCGCGTCGATCTCGGCTTCCAAAGTGGCGAGGTCGATGTTCTGTGCGGTGCAGACGGCTTGCATGGTGCGCTCGCCGCGGCAACAGAAGTCGATGCCGTGCGCGCTGAAGACCGCCGCCGCACGGAAGTCTGCGGCGACGATGGAACCAATGGTGCGGGATCCGGTGTCGTTCATGGGTGATGGGTTGGAATGGAGAAAGGATGTTCTGTTCCGACGCGGCACCGAGCATCGTTCTCTTGTGCGCAGCGCATGATGGTCGCAATACTAGGATGATCTTGTCCGAAATAGAACGACGATCGTCAGGAACGGTCATTGCACAAGAGGGGGACAGCGCCCCAGATGCTCCTCGCAACGTCCGCGCCTCAGCGTTTCAAGAACACGGTGCCTTCCTCCAGTCCTTGCGAGAGCGTGTGTACATCGGTCTTCTCCAACATAGCGCGGAGGTCGTCGCGGACCTGTTGGAAATGATCGTGCAACAGGCAGGGCTTCTTGGCGTTGCAATTGGGCAGCCCCATGCCACAGCCGCTGTACACCGCATCACCATCGATGGCGTTCACCACCATACCCAGTTTGATCTTCTTCGCCTTGGCCGGTGATAGGTCGAAACCGCCGTTGGGTCCTTTGGTACTCTCCAGTATGCCAGCGCGCGACAACTGTTGCAGCACTTTCGCGGTGAAGGCCTGCGGCGATCCGGTACGCTCAGCGATCTCCACCAGGCTCATGCGTCGACCGTTACGCCCTTCCATGGCGATGAGCACGGTGGCACGGATGGCGTACTGACAGGCCTTGGAGAACATGGCACGAAGGTAGGCGCACGGCTACAGGGGCGCCCAGCACGGAGCATCACCAGATGCTGAGTTCCGTCACCACGCCCGTGCTGCTGCTTGGCGGGCCTGACAAAAGTCAGTTGGCGCTCCTGACGGTCGTCAGTCCACCCTCTCCTACGCTCCTAGACTTTCGCATCGCGTAAGGCTTGTCACGTGAGCGTCATATTCCTATTGATCACGGTAAGCACCCTCGTAGCGGGCTTCTTCCTGGTGGCCTTCATCTGGGCCGTGCGCAAGGGGCAGTACGATGATGACCGTTCACCGGCGGTGCGCATCCTCAACGACAGCCTTCCCACCCGTAACGAACATCCCTGATCCGATGACCGAGCGTTTCCAGTATGACAACCGCATCGTCAAGAACTTCCTGTTCATCACCATCCTGTGGGGTGTGGTGGGCATGCTCGTAGGACTCATCGCCGCCCTGCAATTGGTGGTGCCCGCGTTGAATTTCAGCGAGTGGACCACCTTCGGTCGCATCCGTCCGCTGCACACCAACGCGGTGATCTTCGCCTTCGTGGGCAACGCCATCTTCGCCGGGGCCTACTATAGCTTACAGCGTTTGCTGAAGGCGCGCATGTTCAGCGATCTGCTGAGCAAGATCCACTTCTGGGGCTGGCAGCTCATCATCATTTCCGCGGCCATCACGCTGCCCTTGGGCATGACGCAGGGCAAGGAATACGCCGAGTTGGAGTGGCCCATCGACATCGCGATCACGCTGGTGTGGGTGGTGTTCGGTGTTAACATGTTCGGCACCATCCTGAAACGTCGCGAACGCCATCTGTACGTCGCCATCTGGTTCTACATCGCCACGTGGGTCACAGTGGCCATGCTGCATATCGTCAACAGTATCAGCATCCCGGTGGACTTCACGAAAAGTTATAGCTGGTATGCTGGTGTGCAGGATGCCTTGGTGCAGTGGTGGTACGGGCACAATGCCGTGGCCTTCTTCCTCACCACGCCTTTCCTCGGCCTGATGTACTATTTTCTGCCGAAAGCCGCGAACCGCCCGGTTTACAGCTACAAGCTCTCCATCATCCACTTCTGGTCGTTGATCTTCATCTACATCTGGGCCGGTCCGCACCACTTGTTGTATAGCGCACTGCCGGAGTGGGCGCAATCGCTCGGCGTGGTGTTCAGCATCATGTTGATCGCACCCAGCTGGGGCGGTATGCTCAACGGGTTGCTCACGTTGCGCGGCGCGTGGGACCGTGTGCGGGAGGACCCCGTGCTGAAGTTCTTCGTGGTGGCGGTGACCTGCTACGGCATGGCCACGCTCGAAGGACCGCTGCTCAGTATCAAGAGCATCAACGCCATCGCGCACTTCACGGATTGGATCGTGGCGCACGTACACATCGGCGGCATCGGCTGGAACGGCTTCATGGTGTTCGGCATGGTGTACTGGCTCGTGCCCCGCATGTACGGCACCAGATTGTACAGCGTGAAACTCGCCAACACGCACTTCTGGCTTGGCACGCTCGGTATCATCTTCTACGCGGTGCCCCTCTATTTCGCGGGCTTCTTCCAAGCGATGATGTGGAAGCAGTTCACGCCGGATGGTTTCCTCGTATACAAGAATTTCCTGGACACGTTGCTGGAGATCAAGTATGCATACTGGCTGCGCGCCATCGGTGGTAGCATCTACTTGATCGGCGTGTTCATCATGGTGTACAACGTGGTGAAGACGGTGAAGGGCGGCAAGCTCATCGCCAACGAAGCCGCCGAAGCAGAGCCGCTGGGCAAGGAGAAAGTGGTGGGTGGTCACTGGCACACATGGATCGAGCGCCGTCCCATCCAGATGTTGGTGCTGAGCCTGGTGGCCGTGGCCATCGGTGGCATCTTGGAGATGGTGCCCACCTTCTTGGTGAAGAGCAACGTGCCCACCATCACCAGCGTGAAACCGTACACGCCGCTGGAGCTGCAAGGGCGCGACATCTATGTGCGCGAAGGCTGCAACACCTGCCACACGCAGATGATCCGGCCGTTCCGCAGCGAGACCGAACGCTATGGCGAATACGCGAAGGCCGGTGAGTTCGTGTACGACCACCCGCACGTGTGGGGCAGCAAACGCACCGGTCCCGATCTGTTGCGCTTTGGCGGCAAGTACCCCAACAGCTGGCACTACTACCACATGTGGGACCCCACCAGCATGAGCCCCGGATCCCTGATGCCCGCTTATCCGCACCTACTGGAGAACAGCTTGGACACCACCACCACGCGTGGCAAGATCGAAGCGATGATCACGCTGGGCGTGCCCTACGAACCCACTTTTCCTGCACAGGCGAACGCGGATCTACAAACGCAGAGCATCGCCATCGTCGCGGACCTGCAGAAGGCAGGCATCGAAGCCATGGCCGACCGGGAGATCATCGCGCTGATCGCCTACCTGCAACGCGTGGGCACGGACATCAAGGTGAAGGCACCGGACGCCGCCAAAGTGAACTAGCCATGCTGAAGTTCATCAAACACCACATGGAAACGATCAGCGGCATCGGCATCTACCCCGCGCTCTCGTTCGTGATCTTCTTCAGCATCTTCTGCATCGCGCTGCTCTACGTGTTCAAGGCACGCCGCAACCACATCGACCACATGGCCGCACTTCCCTTGCTGGAGGACGGCCGCACTAACGGATCCACGCACCATGCCGACTAGCCCATTGTTCCGTCGCGGCACCGCAACGCTGTTCGCCGCTGCCCTTGCCGCACCACTGCTGGCGCAGGCCGAAGCTGCCGCACCGGTCAAGGTGCCCTTCTTCCACGTGGAAGCACCCTTGCTCTACGCCATGCTCGCGCTGGCCGTGGTGCAGGTCATCTTCATCCTCTCCATCGCCAGCATTATGCGCACCATGGGCGGCACCGGTGTGTGGGTGAAGAAGCTCGCGGAGAAGCGTGGCCGTACAGCGGGTGTGCTTTTGCTGCTTCTCATCGCCGGCGAAGCTGATGCACAAGCCTACCAAGCACCGCCCACCACCATGAGCATGATGACGGCCTTCTGGTGGTTGTTCGCTATCAACGTCTTCCTCTTCATCGTGCTGCTGGTACAGCTGAACATCCTGCGCGCGCTCACAAGCACTGTCGTGGGTGCTGCGGAAAGTGGAACGGCGAGCGTACAAAGCGGTCCCTCGTGGGCAGACCGTCTGCTGGAACGACTGACCCGTCAGGCACCGATGGAGCAGGAGAAGGAGATCGAACTGCACCACGACTACGACGGCATCAAGGAGCTGGACAACGTGCTGCCGCCTTGGTGGCTGTGGCTCTTCTACGGCACCATTCTCTGGGGCGTGATCTATCTCGTGAACGTACACGTGATCAAAATCTGGCCGCATCAAGACCGGGCTTACCAAGAAGAGATGGCCCAAGCGAAAGCGGATGTGGATGCCTACATGGCTACGCTCACCAACACCGTTGACGAGAACACGGTGACCTTCACGGATGATGTAGCGGTGCTCGCTGCGGGCCGCGACCTGTTCAATACTTATTGCACCGCGTGCCATGGTGCCGATGCGTCCGGCTCGGAGACCAGCGTTGGACCGAACCTCACCGATGCACATTGGTTGCACGGCGGAGGTGTGAAGAACATCTTCAAGACGATAAAGTACGGCGTGCCGGAGAAGGGCATGATCGCGTGGAAGGCCCAGCTTCAACCCGTGGAACTGCGTGCGCTGGCCTGCTACATCATGAGCCAAGAAGGCAAGGGCGGCGCCACCCAGAAAGCACCACAAGGTGAACTGTGGAAGGAAGCTGCGGTAGGTGATAGCACATCAACGACCAGCGACACAGCTAAAGTGAACCCAGCGGATCCCTTGCGCGTCGCGATTAAGTAAGTGTATAGGCCAGGACGATAGCGGGGCATCCAACGGATGTCCCGCTCTGCTTTCCAGTGTGGCTGACGATCATCAGTTCGCTTCGCTGACATCCGTCAGGTTACCCCGATCATGCTACCAGCACCTTTGGCCACACGGAACATGAACGGTGACATCGCTCACCGGCACTGAGGAATGGCCCCGCAGCCCGCACACATCAAACGCGACGAGAGCTACCGCGATGCGATCAGCACGGTGGACAAGCAGGGCAAACGCGTGTGGGTATACCCGAAGAAACCGTCTGGCAAATTCACGGTGAAACGGCAGTGGTTCGGCTATACCCTGCTGGTGTTGCTGTTCATCGGCCCCTTCCTGCGCATCGGTGGCGAGCCGCTTCTGATGATCAACCTGGTGGAACGTCGCTTCGTGTTCTTCGGGCAGAGCTTCTGGCCACAGGACTTCCTGATCTTCGTGATGGGATTCCTCGCCTTCATCATGTTCATCGTCCTCTTCACGGTGGCGTTCGGTCGGCTTTTCTGCGGCTGGGCCTGCCCACAGACGATCTTTATGGAGCACGTGTTCCGCCGGATCGAATACACGATAGAAGGAGACTGGAAACAACAACAAGCGCTGAACAAGGGCCCGCTCACCAACGAGAAGCTGCTGAAGAAGACCGCCAAGCACACGCTCTTCTTCTTGATCAGTTTCCTCATTGGCAATACGTTCCTCGCCTACATCATCGGCAGCGATGAACTGCTGAAGATCATCCACGAACCAGCTGCGCAACACACCGGTGGGCTTATCGCCATGGTGGCTTTCAGTGGGGTGTTCTATGCCAACTTCGCTTTCTTCCGCGAACAGGCCTGCACCACCGTATGTCCATACGGTCGTTTGCAAGGTGTGCTGCTTGATCGCAAGAGCATCGTGATCGCCTACGACCATGTGCGTGGCGAAGCGCGTGGGCTCTTCCGCAAGAACGAGGTGCGCAGCGATGCGGGCAAGGGCGATTGCATCGATTGCAAGGCGTGTGTGCATGTGTGTCCCACGGGGATCGATATCCGCAACGGCACCCAGTTGGAATGCGTGAACTGCACCGCTTGTATCGATGCGTGTGACCACATGATGACCGGCGTAGGACTGCCTACCGGCCTTATCCGTTACGCTAGCGAAGCCGAGATCGCCGATAAGCAATCGTTCCGTTTCAACCTGCGCATGAAGGCCTACTCCGGTGTGCTCACCGCCATCGTGGGGGTGCTCGTGGTGCTCATCGCCCTGCGTAGCGATACCGACAGCACATTGTTGCGCACACCGGGCATGTTGTTCCAGGAACGCCCTGATGGACGCATCAGTAACCTGTACGCCATCAAGACAGTGAACAAAACGCAGAACGATCTGCCGCTGCGTGTGGAGCTGCTGGAGAAGACCGGCGAGATCCAACTCGTTGGCAAGGAGCTGCATGCAAAGGCCGGCGAATTGGCGCAGGGAGAGCTTTTCATCATCCTGCCGAAGGAAGAGCTGGACGGTATGAAGACGAGGGTGGAGGTCGGGATCTACAGCGGCGATCGTTTGCTGGAGAAGGTGAAGACCTCCTTCGTAGGACCCATCAACAAATGAGTTCCACTGAGCCATTAGAACGCATCTGTACCGTCGGCCCTATGGGGTCGACCACACCAATTTGTACAAACCAATGAACTGGGGGAAAGGACTCGCACTCGCACTGATCGCCTTCGCATGTATGATGGCGTGGTTCGTGGTGAAAGCCGCGCAGAACCCAGAACCGCTCGTAACGGAAGATTACTACGGCGCCGAACTCAATTTCCAAGGCCGCATCGATGAGACGGTGCGCGCGAACTCACTTTCCGCGCCTGTGCGTATCGATCTACAGCGCCGCAGCGTGGTCATTCACTTTCCCATAGAGATGAAGGGTGAGCATATCAACGGCACCCTGAGTTTGCTGCGCCCCAATGACCCGCGAGCAGATGGCGCAGTCACCATTCGTACGGATAGCGCTGTGTTCACCACGAACGCCATCACCCTGAAGCCAGGTCGCTACAACGCCGCGCTTTCATGGCACATGAACGGAATCGCCTATCATACGGAAGAGAAAGTCTTCGTGCCATGAATGCATGGCTCGCCACCGCCTTTATGCTGGGTGCGGCGGGCAGTGCCCACTGCATCGGTATGTGCGGACCTCTGGCATTGGCGGTGCCTTCACCAAGGAATACGTTCTCCTCCCGGCTCAGCAGTTCACTCATCCTGAACAGTGGACGCCTGTTGTCCTATGCGGCACTTGGAGCGGCGATCGGCGTGTTCGGCGCGGGTATGCGACTTGCCGGTCTGCAACAGCTAGCTACCATCAGTGCTGGCGTTGTCCTAGTACTTTCGGTGTTGGTGCCCGGGCTGTTGGAACGGTGGTGGCCAACAGGACGGATCGCGCTGGGTATTGGGCGGCTGCGCAGCCTTCTTGCCCGCAACCTGAAACGCACCGCGCCCGAAGCCATCTTCTTCAGCGGCATGCTCAATGGCATGTTCCCATGTGGATTGGTCTATGCGGCATTGTTGGGTGCTGCGGCGCAAGGTGAGGTAGGCCAAAGTGTTCTTTTCATGTCCGCTTTCGCACTAGGGACCATGCCCGCTTTGATCGTACTCCGCGTAGGGGCTGGTTCCATGATGGGAACTGTACGCGGGCGGTTACGCCGACTTTCACCGGTGATCATGTTGGGGCTTGGCGTGCTCATGATCCTTCGTGGCCTTGAACTTGGCATACCGTATGTGAGCCCAGAGCCGCAGTTAACGCCGTTGCAGATCACGTCGTGCCACTGAACAACGACCTGTAGGATTCCAGGCACCTGAGCTGACCATTGTCATTATTTGGTGAGCTTCATCACATAGACATATAGCGAACTGGCTATACATTTGTTCCGTCAACAACGGACGAATGACGGTCATCACCCTCGACGAACGGATCGGCACTGAAAAGTTGGTGCGCGCCAGCGAAATGCTGAAGGTGGCAGCGCACCCGCAGCGTTTGGCCATACTTGACCTGCTCGGTGGTAAGCGGCGAATGTGCGTTAGCGATCTGGTCGGAGCGCTCGGCATCGAACAAGCCATCCTGAGCCAACACCTCACGTTAATGCGCGACAAGGGATTGTTGGGCGTGGAGAAAGAGGGGAAGTACAGTTTCTACTTCCTGCAACAACCCGGCTTCCTCAAGATCATCAAGGACCTGGAGAACTGCTGCGAGCACCTGTGAGCATGGAGATCCTCGGCTACATCGGCGCCATCCTCATGGGACTTTCGCTCGGCCTGATCGGCGGCGGCGGAAGCATCCTCACGGTGCCTATTTTGGTGTACCTGTTCATGGTGGAACCTGTGTTGGCCACGGCCTATTCACTCTTCATCGTGGGCCTCACGAGCCTGGTGGGCAGCGTGACCCACATGCGCATGGGAAACATCCATTGGCGCACGGCGATCGTGTTCGGCATACCCAGCATTCTGGCCGTTTACGCCACGCGGGCGTGGTTGGTGCCGGCCATTCCGGACCCAATCATGGAAACGGGTGGCGTGGTGTTGAGCAAGGCCGTGGGCATCCTCATCCTATTCGCAGTGATCATGGTGGCGGCAGCCTACAGCATGATCCGCAAACAGAAAGCTCCGAATGGTCCGGATGCCCCAACCGAGATCGCGGTCAAGTTCAACTATCCTCTCATCCTTGCGGAAGGCATTGTGGTCGGTATGGTCACCGGCATTGTAGGTGCGGGCGGTGGTTTCCTCATCATCCCTGCGCTGGTACTGCTGGCCAAGCTGCCGATGAAACAAGCCGTAGGCACTTCGCTCATCATCATCGCGGCCAAATCGTTGATCGGCTTCACCGGTGACCTGAAAGGTGCTGAGGTGATCGACTGGAACTTCCTCCTCGTCTTCTCCGCTATCGCCATCGGCGGCATCATCGCTGGCAGCATCCTCAGCAAGCGCATTCCCAACGAAAAACTCAAACCCGCCTTCGGGTGGTTCGTGCTCATCATGGGCATCTACATCATAGGAAGGGAACTTTCCAACCTTAGCTGATCCGTACGGGCGGTCATGATCCGCCCTAACAACCCAACGACCATGAAAATCGAACAGATCTACACCGGCTGCCTGGCCCAGGGCGCATACTACATCGAGAGCAACGGCGAAGCGGCGATCATCGATCCCCTGCGCGAGACCAGCCCGTACATCGAACGCGCAACGGCACGTGGAGCGAAGATCAAGTACGTGCTGGAAACGCACTTCCACGCGGACTTCGTGAGCGGTCACCTGGACCTGAGCAAGAAGACGGGCGCACCGATCGTGTACGGACCGAACGCGAATCCGTCGTTCGAAGCGCACATCGCCAAGGACGGCGAGGAATTGAAGCTCGGCAACGTGACCATCAAGGTGCTGCACACGCCCGGCCACACCATGGAGAGCACGTGCTATCTGTTGATCGACGAGAACGGCAAGCCGCACAGCATCTACACCGGCGACACGCTCTTCATCGGCGATGTGGGCCGTCCTGATCTGGCGCAGAAGATGGGTTCGCTCACGCAGGAGGACCTCGCTGGCTTCCTGTACGAAAGCCTGCACAACAAGATCATGCCCTTGCCCGATGATGTGATCGTGTACCCGGCGCATGGTGCTGGCAGCGCGTGCGGCAAGAACATGAGCAAGGAGACCTTCGATACCCTCGGGAACCAGAAAGCGAGCAACTACGCGCTGAAGGCCGCGACGAAAGAGCAGTTCATCAAGGAAGTGACGGACGGCCTCTTGCCACCACCTGCGTATTTCCCGCAGAACGTGGCCATGAACAAGGGCGTGATCCCCAGTGTGGATACGGTGAAGGAGAAAGGGCTGCGTGCATTGACACCGGACCAATTCGAGCTGGTCGCTGAATCGGAAGGTGCCTTGGTGCTCGACACGCGGAACGCGGAAACGTTCAAGGACGCCTTCATCCCGCGCAGCATCAACATCGGCATCAAGGGCGACTTCGCTCCCTGGGTAGGCGCGATGATCCCCGATGTGAAGCACCCGCTGCTGCTGGTGACCGACGAGGGCATGGAAGATGAGGTCGTGACCCGTCTCGCCCGTGTGGGCTACGACAATGTCTTCGGTTACCTCAAAGGCGGTGTTGATGCATGGAAGAATTCCGGCAAGGAGATCGACACCATCGAGCGCATCGACGCGGAGGAATTCGCGAAGCGTTTCGCCGAGAACAAGCTGCGTGTGGTGGATGTCCGCAAAGACGGCGAGTACAGCGCCGAACATGTGGACGGGGCATGGCATGCATCGCTGCAGTTCATCAACCAAGAGATGGCCGCCTTCAGCAAGGACGAAACGAACTATGTACACTGCGCTGGCGGCTACCGCAGCATGATCGCAGCGAGCCTCTTGAAATCACGCGGCTACCACAACCTCGTGGAGGTGCGCGGCGGATTCAATGCGATCAAGCAAACCGACATCAAGGTCACGGATTACGTCTGTCCTTCGACCTTGAAGAAGTAACACACGAGAGGGAAAGCCCGGATATCGTTCTGTCCGGGCTTTTTCGGGTCTCAACCAAACAACCTGACGGAAGTCATGCTGGAAGCGATCAAACAACCCTGGCCCTGGTATGTCGCGGGTGCGCTTATTGGCCTTACAGTTCCATATCTGTTGCTGGTCGGCAACAAAACGTTCGGCATAAGCAGTTCCTTGCGTCACCTGTGTGCCGCATGCATGCCTGCGAACATTTCGTTCTTCAAGTACGAATGGAAGAAGGAGATCTGGAACCTGTTCTTCGTAGGTGGCATCGCACTGGGCGCGTTGGTCGCAGCGCAGTTCCTGAGCAACCCCGAACCGTTGGTTCTGGCGGAACCTACGGCGGAATACCTCGCGTCGAAGGGCATCACCGATGCCAGTGTGTTGTTGCCACCGGAGATCTTCAGCTGGGACCAACTCTTCACCCTTCGCGGCCTTATCTTCTTCGTGATCGGTGGTTTCATGGTCGGTTTCGGAACGCGGTATGCCGGCGGTTGCACCAGCGGCCACGCGATCATGGGTCTCAGCAGCTTGCAATGGCCAAGCCTCGTGGCCACGGTGATGTTCATGATCGGTGGCATTGTCATGACGTGGTTCATCCTCCCGTTCCTCCTAACGCTCTAAGCAATCGAACACTTACCACCAATGTCCATCAACAAGTTGGAACAGGACCTGCAAACGCGTGAGCTGGATGCCATGTGCGTCAACGAGAGTGAACTGCAACACCCTTGGTGGCACAACTTGAAGTATGCGGCATGGGGCATTCTGTTCGGCATCGTCTTCGTGAAGGCAGAGATCGTAAGCTGGTTCCGCATTCAAGAGATGTTCCGCTTCGAGAGCTTCCACATGTATGGTGTCATCGGCACCGCGGTGGTGGTCGGACTCATCAGTGTGTTGATCATCAAACGCACCAAGGCGAAGACCATTCATGGCGAAACGATCCACATCCCGAACAAGGAATTCAACAAAGGCCAGATCTACGGCGGGCTGATCTTCGGCCTCGGCTGGGCGATCACCGGTGCTTGCCCTGGACCCTTGTTCGCACAAATGGGAGCCGGTTTCGGCGTGATCATCGTCACCTTCCTCAGTGCCGTGGCAGGCACATGGGTCTACGGGCTCATTCGCGAAAAACTTCCGCACTGATCGCTGCTGGTCATGGTGGTGCCGATCATCCTGCTCATCATGGCGCTGCTCATTCTGCTTTGGCAGAGTGTGGTGGAGCAGGCCGTGAAAGCATTGAAAGAAACCGCTGGTCAAGACCACGACCCTAGGGGCAGCAGGTATCTGCGCGGTGCTACCCTGGCTGTCATCGCGCTCATCATCGGCTTCATGTCCGCCCCGAAGCAGTGGTTCCAACCCGCACCGCCGATGGCGGCCACGTATGGCCCGGATAGTTTGTGGATGGGGATGGATACCACCTTGATCGCGCACATCGGTGGTGAGCACGAAGAGTTGGTGGAATACGGTCGCGAGCTGATCAGGAACACCGCGTACTACCTGGGCCCCCAAGGCATCGTTTCGGCCAGCACCAATGGCATGAATTGCCAGAAGTGCCACCTCGAGGCAGGCACCAAGCCGTGGGGCAACAACTACAGTGCGGTGTGGAGCACCTACCCGAAATTCCGCGAACGCAGCGGGGCCACAGAAAGTGTGGTGAAACGCATTAACGATTGTTTCCAACGAAGCCTCAATGGAACGGGGCTGGACAGCACCAGTCGCGAGATGCGTGCGTTGGTGGCCTATATGGAATGGCTTGGTACAGGCATCGACAAGGGTGTGAAGCCGAAGGGTTCCGGCCTTGCCGAGCTTCCCTACCTCGATTGAACGGCAGACCCTGCGAAGGGCGAACTGATCTACACGGCGAAGTGCGCGAGCTGCCACCAGGAGAACGGTGGGGGAACCCTTGCAGTGGATGGCAGGAGCTACCAGTACCCACCATTGTGGGGCGAGCATAGCTACAACATCGGGGCGGGCCTCTATCGTCTATCGCGCTTCGCGGGATACGTGAAGAACAACATGCCGCAAGGTGTCACGTGGGAGAGTCCACAGCTCTCGGATGAAGAGGCTTGGGATGTGGCCGCATACGTGAACTCCCGCCAGCGTCCCACGCTCGATCTATCCAAGGATTGGCCTAACATCGCAGGCAAACCGGTGGATCATCCGTTCGGTCCGTTCATCGACTCGCTACCGGAAACACAGCACAAATTCGGTCCCTTTGGTCCGATCGCGCAGATCAAAGCGGCAGCCAAAAAGAAGAAGACATGAGTGAGATCCTCCATCCTGAAGGCTGCACGTGCGGCGCACATACCGAAGAAGTGAATGGTGTATCGCGTAGACAGATGCTACGTTCGTTAGGGGCGCTCGGTGCGGGCCTCACGCTCGGCCCCACCGTGGCCATCGGCGCATTGGGTGACGCGCAACGTCGGTACGAACTCACGGGCAGTCGGGCGGTACAGGGAAGCATGGCTCAGAAATTCACTATCCTGCATACCAGCGACATCCACGCACAGCTCCACACGCACGACGAGTTCTTTCTGGAGAGCGGCAAACCCGTGTACAAGAAGCGCGGTGGTTACGCTGTGTTGAAGACGATGATCGACACCCTGCGGAATGAGGATCCGGAGAACACCATCGTGATCGACGGCGGTGATTGTTTCCAAGGTGGTGGGGTTGCCGCGAAGAGCGAAGGGCGCGCGATCATGCCCTTGATGAACGCGGTCGGCTACGACCTGATCCTGCCCGGCAATTGGGAGGTGGTGTACGGCAAGGAGAACATGCTGAAGGACCTTGGCGGCTACCGAGCCGCCAAGATCTGCGCGAACATGTACCACGAGAAACTCGCGGACTTCTGCGGTGGGACGAGCGACCTGAACGCCGACCTGGCCGGGGAGATGATCTTTCAACCCTACTGGACACGCAACGTTGCTGGCATCAAGATCGGCTTCATCGGCTACAACGATCCACTGACACCGAAACGTCAATCGCCTGCGTACAGCTGTGGCATCAAGTTCACGAAGCCTGAAGTGAACGTGGCGAAGTACATCCGCATTCTGCGCGATTATGAGCAGTGCGCCATGGTCTTCCTGGTCACACACATGGGCTTGGCGCAGCAGGTGGATCTGGCGAACAAACCGGAGGTGGAAGGCGCGGACCTGATACTTGGTGCCGATACGCACGAGCGTGTGCGCAAGCCCATCGAAGGCAAGTACAGCAAGGTAACGGAGCCCGGCGCGTTCGGTTCCTTCGTGGCGGCGTTGGAAGTGGTTGTGGAGATTGGCAAGGTGA